>DASSXE010000090.1:0-7742 GCA_035704125.1 Arthrobacter sp. | reverse complement strand
CCGGACATGCCGACGGCGTAGGGGCCGTGGGAGTTGATCAGGCCCACCAGTTCGCGGCCCACCTGGCCGGTGAGGACCATCCGGACCACGTCCATGGCCTCGGGCGTGGTGACGCGGAGGCCGCCCTTGAACTCGGATTCGATGCCGAGCCGGCTGAGCATGGCGTTGATCTGCGGGCCCCCGCCGTGCACCACCACCGGGTGGATCCCGACGTGGTGCAGGAAGACCACGTCCTCGGCGAAGGCGCGGCGGAGCTCATCGTTGACCATGGCGTTGCCGCCGTATTTGATCACCATGGTGGTGCCGGCGAACCGCTGGATCCACGGCAGCGCCTCGATCAGCGTGCCGGCCTTGTCCTGTGCGTCCGCCATGGAGGTGGTCTCGCGGGTCTGGGTGCTCATCTGCGTTTCGTCCTTTTGTTCGTCCCGTGGGTAAGGCCTAGCTGGAGTAGGCGCTGTTTTCGTGGACGTACTCGTGGGTGAGGTCGTTGGTCCAGATCGTGGCTTCCGATTCGCCCGCCTGGAGGTCGATTTCGACCAGGACTTCGCGGGGCTCCAGGTCTACCAGGTTGCGGTCGTCGCCGATGCTGCCGTCGCGGCAGATCTGGATGCCGTTCATGGCCACATTCAGCCGGTCCGGCTCGAACGCGGCGTCGGTGGTGCCGACGGCGGACAGCACCCGGCCCCAGTTGGGGTCCTTGCCGAAGATGGCGGTCTTGAAGAGGTTCGAGCGGGCGACCGCCCGGCTGACCACCTCGGCGTCCTTTTCGCTGGCGGCATTGAACGTCCGGATCGCGATGTCGTGGCTGGAGCCCTCGGCGTCGCCGATCAGCTGGCGGGCCAGGTCCGCGCAGACTTCGGTGAGGCCCTTGCCGAACGCGGCCGCGGACGGCACGGCGCCTGACGCGCCGGAGGCGAGCAGGACGACGGTGTCGTTGGTGGACATGCAGCCGTCCGAGTCGGCGCGGTCGAAGGTGACGCGGGTGGCGTCGCGGAGCACGACGTCGAGCAGTTCGGGCTGGACCTCCGCGTCGGTGGTGAGGACCACCAGCATGGTCGCCAGGCCGGGGGCAAGCATGCCGGCGCCCTTGGCCATCCCGCCGATGGTGAATTCCCGGCCCTCGGCGTCGGCTCCGGCAAAGAGAGCCTGCTTGGATTTCGAGTCGGTGGTCATGATCGCGGCAGCGGCGGCGGGGCCGCCCTCGGCGCTCAGTTCCGCCGCAGCGACGCCGATCGCCGGGACCAGCTTGTCCATCGGCAGCTGCTCGCCGATCAGGCCGGTGGAGCAGACGAAGATGTCGGTGGCCGAGACGCCAAGGGCCTCGGCGGTCTTCTCCGCGGTGGTGTGGGTGTTCTGGAAGCCCTGCGGGCCGGTGCAGGCGTTGGCGCCGCCGGAGTTGAGGATGACGGCGTCGACGCGGCCATCCTTGACCACCTCGCGGGACCAGTGCACGGGGGCGGCTGCGACGCGGTTGGTGGTGAAGACCGCGGCTGCGGCCTTGGCGGGGCCGTCGTTGACCACGAGGGCCAGGTCCGGATTGCCGGAGGCTTTGAGGCCGGCCTTGACGCCGGCGGCGCGGAAACCCTTCGGGGCGGTGATGCTCACGGTGCTACTCCCTGCAGTTCGAGGCCCGCCGTTTCCGCCAGGCCGAGGGCAATATTCATGGACTGGACGGCGCCGCCGGCGGTGCCCTTGGTGAGGTTGTCGATGGCGCAGGTCACGATCACGCGGCCGATGCGTTCGTCGAAGGCCAGCTGCATCACGGCGTGGTTGGAGCCCTGGACGGACTTCGTGGTGGGCCACTGGCCTTCGGGCAGCAGGTGGACGAAGGGTTCCTCGTCGTAGGCCTCGGTCCAGGCCCGGCGGAGCTCGTCCACACTCACTCCCGGCCTTACCTTGGCGGTGGCGGTGGTGAGGATGCCGCGGCTCATCGGGGCCAGGGTGGGCGTGAAGGACACCGTGACCGGTGCGTTCAGCGCCTTCGACAATCCCTGTTCGATTTCCGGGGTGTGCCGGTGGCCGCCGCCGACGCCGTACGGGCTCATCGAGCCCATCACTTCCGCGCCGATCAGGTTGACCTTGGCGGCCTTGCCGGCCCCGGAGGTACCGGAAGCGGCGACGATGACGACGTCGTCGGCTTCGAGCAGGTGGTTGCTGAAGCCGGGCGTCAGCGCCAGCAGGGCCGACGTCGGGTAGCAGCCCGGCACGGCGATCCGGGTGGCGCCGCGCAATGCGTCGCGCTGGCCGGGAAGCTCGGGCAGGCCGTAGGGCCAGGTGCCGGCGTGCGGGGAGCCGTAGAACTTCTCCCAGGCGGCAGCGTCGGCCAGCCGGTGGTCCGCGCCCGCGTCGATGACCACCGTGCCGGCGGGAAGCTGCGCGGCGATCGCCGCTGACGCCCCGTGCGGCAGGGCCAGGAAGACGACGTCGTGCCCGGCGAGGTTCTCCACCGTGGTGTCCTCGAGAATCCGGTCCGCCAGGTTATGGAGATGCGGCTGCAACTCCCCTAGTCTGGAACCGGCATTGCTGTGCGCGGTGATGGCCCCGATGGTGACGTCGGGATGGCCGGCCAGCAGCCTGAGCACCTCGCCGCCGGCGTAACCACTGGCCCCGGAGACAGCAACAGAAATAGTCATAGCCCCAGCATACAGCAAGACTATGCATTAGGTCTGATATTTATGCATAATTCCCGTGTGCCCGCCCGCCACCGTCCCCGCGGGCCCGCAGAGTCCGCGGGCGGCCAGCGTATGCTGGAGTGAGGGTGATCCAGACCGTGCGGCCGCAAGTGTTGGCCGCAGCGTTGCCCGTAACAGTTACGAGGCATGCGCACTATGGCCCCCTCCACCACACATCCCGCCGAATCCCCGGCCCGGCCACGCGTCCGGCAGCCCAACGCCGTCGTCCTGAGCTATTCGGAACTGCTGAAGAGCGTCAAGGCAGCCGGCCTGCTTGAACGCCGCACCGGGTTCTACGTCACCGTCTTTTCCGTCCTGGTCCTCCTGATGGCCGCCACCTGGTTTGGCTTCGCGCTGATCGGGGACAGCTGGTTCCAGCTCCTCATCGCGGCGGCCCTCGGCATCCTCTGCACCCAGTTGAGCTTCCTGGCCCACGAGGCCGGGCACCGCCAGATCTTCGCCTCGCGCCGCGCCAACGACTGGTCCGCGCGGCTGCTCGCCACCTCCGTGGCCGGCATCAGCTATTCCTGGTGGGAGCAGAAACACGGTGCACACCACAACCACCCGAACGTGATTTCCAAGGACCCGGATATCGCCACCGGGGCGATCGCCTTCTTCCCGGAGGCCGCCGCCACCCGGCAGGGACGGTTGTCCTTCCTGACCCGCAAGCAGGGCTGGTTTTTCTTCCCGCTGTTGTTCCTGGTGGGCCTGGGCCTGCAGATCGACTCGGTCAGGTTCATCTTCCGCCGCGCCAAGGTCACGCACCGATGGGTGGAGATCCCGATCCTCGTGGCCCGGCTCAGTGTGCTTCCCGTACTGGCCTTCGTCTTCCTGCCCTGGGGCATGGCACTGGCGTTCATCGGCGTGCAGCTCGCCGTCTTCGGCTTCTACATGGGGGCCTCGTTCGCCCCGAACCATAAGGGCATGCCAGTGCTGCCGGCAGACAGCCGGGTTGACTTCTTCAGCCGCCAGGTCCTGACCTCGCGCAACATTTCCGGCGGCCGCTTCATGGATATCCTTCTCGGCGGACTCAACCGCCAGGCAGAGCACCACCTCTTCCCGGACATGGCCCGGCCCCAGCTCGACAAGGCCGCAGTGATCGTCCGCGAGTTCTGCGCCAAGCACCAGGTTCCTTACACGGAAACCACACTGCTGCAGTCCTACGGCATCATCGTGCGCTACCTCAACGACGTCGGCCTCGCCGCCGGCCGGCATTTCGAATGCCCCATGGCCACCGTGACCCGCCGTTACTAGCCTGCTGCCGGTCACGCTTCGCCCGTCGCGGCTGTGTCCCTAGGATGGTCTCAGGATCCGGGCCGACGAAGTCCCCTCCCGGAACGCAGACACTTCAGAAGGAGTCACATGACGCACGCTATTGTTGCCCGGCAGGCCGGCGGTCCGGAAGTCCTCGAACCCGCCGAAATCGACCGGCCGGTCCCCGGGCCGGGCCAACTGCTGGTCAAGGTCGCCGCCATCGGCGTGAACTTCATCGACACCTACAAGCGCAGCGGTGTCTACAAGGTGCAGTACCCCTTTACGCCCGGGTCTGAAGCCTCCGGAACCGTGGAGGAGACCGGCGACGGCGTCACCGGGTTCTCGGCCGGAGACCGGGTCGCCACCGCCGAGGGTGTCAGCTGCTATGCCGGCTACGCCCTGGTCGATGCGGACAAGGCACTGCCGGTGCCGCACGGCGTCGACGATTTCACCGCCGCCGCGCTCCCGCTCCAGGGCATCACCGCCCACTACCTGATCAACTCCACCTTCGCGGTCGAGGCGGGCCACACGGTGCTGCTGCATGCCGGCGCCGGCGGCGTCGGGCTGCTGCTGATCCAGCTGCTCAAGGCCAAGGGCGCCCGCGTCATCACCACGGTCTCCACCGACGAGAAGGAAGCCCTGGCCCGCGAGGCCGGCGCGGACCATGTGCTGCGCTACGAGGGCTTCGCCGCAAAGGTGCGCGAGCTGACCGACGGCGAGGGCGCCCACGTGGTGTACGACGGCGTTGGGAAAGACACCTTCGACGACTCGCTGAAAGCCCTGCGGATCCGCGGCACCCTGGTGCTCTTCGGCGCCGCCTCAGGCCCCGTTCCCCCGGTCGATCCGCAGCGCCTGAACGCCGGCGGCTCGCTCTTCCTGACCCGGCCCACCATCGTCCACTACCTGCGCGACGCGAAGGAACGCCGCTGGCGCTCCGATGAACTCTTCGCGGCCGTCGCCGACGGCAGCCTGAAGGTGCGGATCGGTGCCCGGTACGACCTCGCCGACGCCGCCTCGGCGCACACCGACCTGGAGCAGCGCCGCACCACGGGCAAGGTCATCCTGGTTCCGTAGGGCCGCCGGCGACTCGAAAAAGCTCCCCGCAACCGGATGGTTGCGGGGAGCTTTTTTGTGTGGTTCGGAACCAGCGCTGAACCGGTTATCGCTGAACCGGTTATCGCTGAACGGCGCCAACCCGTTCGTGTGCGGCGGCCACCGCACTGTCGCGGGCGGCCGAGGCCTCATCCGTGGTCAGCGTGCGGTCCTCGGCCCGGAAGCGCAGGTTGAAGGCCAGCGACTTCTTGCCCTCCTCGATGCCCTTGCCGGCGTAGACGTCGAACAAGGACACCTCCTCGAGCAGCTCCCCCGCACCCTCACGCAGGGCGGCGAGCACCTCCTCGGCCGGAACCCCGGCCGCCACCACGAGGGCCACGTCCTGGGTGGCTACCGGGTAGCCCGAGATGTGCCGGGCGACGATGACGTCCGCCGCGGCCTCGAACAGGGCATCGGCGTTCAGTTCCAGCGCCACCGAGCGGGCCGGCATGTCGTGCGCGGCCAGCAGTTTGGGGTGCAGTTCGCCCGCGTAGCCAACGACGTCGCCGTTGCGCAACGCCAGCTGCGCTGCCCGGCCCGGGTGGAAGGCCTGGTGCCGGCCCTGGCTGACGACCAGTTCGACGCCGAGGATGTCGCCGGCGAGCCGGGCCAGGTCGAGGGCGTCGGCGTAGTCCCAGGCACGCGGAGTGTGTGCCGGCGCGGCCGGCGTATCGTGGCCGGTCAGCACCGCGGCGAGGTGCAGCGGCTGGTCCGGGACGCCGTCGTACAGCCCGTTTAGCACCGCGTCGTCGGGCCTGGCACCCAGCGGCGGGATCGCGGCGGTTCCCAGCGTGTCGCCGGGCAGGAACACCAGCCCGGTCTCGAAGAGCGCCAGGTCACGGAAGCCGCGCGAGTGGTTGCGCTTGGCCACCTCGATCAGGCCCGGCAGGATGGAGGTCCGCAGGTAGCCCTGCTCCTCGCTGATCGGGTTGGCCAGCTTCAGCGCCCGGCGCGGGGCATCTCCGTCGGGGGTGCCGAACGTGTCGTTCGCGGCCTTGGAGACAAACGGGTAAGCCAGAACCTCGGTGAGCCCGGCGTCGGCCAGGGCCTGGATCAGCCGGCGCCGCTGCTGCTGCACCCTGGTCAGGCCGCGGCCCGGAGGGGCCACGGGCAGGGTCGCGGGGATCTTGTCGTAGCCCACCAGCCGCGCGATTTCCTCGGACAGGTCTTCCTTGGTTTCCAGGTCGGTGCGCCAGCTCGGCGCCGTCACGGCGTAGCCGCCGTCGGTCTTCTCCACGACGGCGCCCAGGTCCCGCAGCGAGGTCAGGATCTGCTCTTCGGTGAAGTCGATGCCGATCCGTTCCGCGGCGAAGGCCGCCGGGAGCGCAACAGTGACGCGCTCCGGTGCGGTTCCGACGTCGGTGCCTTCGGCGACGGCGGTGCCACCGGCCAGTTCAACCAGCAGGTCAACGACCCGTTGCGCAGCCACCGGGGCGATGTTCCAGTCCACGCCGCGCTCGAAGCGCTTTGAGGCCTCGGAGGGCAGCTTGTGGCGCCGGCGCGACCGGGCGATGGATACCTCGTCGAAGTGCGCGGCCTCCACCAGGATGTTTGTCGTGGCGTCGGAGACCTCCGTCGCGGCGCCGCCCATCACGCCGGCTATGCCGATCGCGCCGGAACCGTCCGTGATCAGCAGATCCTCGGCGTCGAGCGTGCGCTCCTTGGCGTCCAGGGTGGTGATCTTCTCCCCGGCGACCGCCCGGCGGACCACGATTTCACCGCTGAGGGTGTCCAGGTCGTAGCAGTGGGTGGGCTGGCCGAGTTCGAGCATCACGTAGTTGGAGATGTCCACCGGCAGCGAGATGGACCGGATGCCGGCGAGCCGGAGCCGGGAACTCATCCACGGCGGCGTCGGCTTCGTGGCGTCGACGCCGCGGACGGTGCGGGCCACGAAGCGGTCACAGCCGGGCTTGCCGTAGATCGGGGCGTCGTCGTTGAGCTTCACGCCATAGCCGCCGGAGAGGTCCGCCGGCGCCTGGACCCGGGCGGCCGGATCGGTGAAGGAGGTGCCGGTGGCGTGCGCGTATTCGCGCGCCACGCCACGGATGGAGAACGCGTAGCCGCGGTCCGGGGTGACGTTGATTTCCGCGGCCTGGTCATAGAGGCCGAGGAGTTCCATCGCGTCGGTGCCGATTTCCGGGTCCAGGCCGATCCGTGAGAGCACCAGGATGCCGTCGTGGTCCTCGCCGATGCCGAGCTCCCGGACGGAGGCGATCATGCCCGCGGAGAGGTGGCCGTAGGTCTTGCGGGCTGAAATCCGGAAGTCTCCGGGCAGCACGGCGCCCGGCAGGGTCACCACCACCTTGTCGCCCGCCACGAAGTTGTGGGCGCCGCAGATGATGCCCTGGACGCCGGAGGGGTCGATGCCCTCCCCGGTCAGGGTCTGCTGCCGGCCTTCGGGGACGACCCGGACCTGGCACCAGTTGATGGTCTTGCCGTTGGTCTGCGGTTCCTTGACCAGGCTCAGGACCTGGCCCACCACCACGGGACCCTGAAGGGTGTCTGTGGGACGGTGGACGGCCTCTTCTTCGAAGCCGACCTTGACCAGCTCTGCCATCACGTCCTCGGCCGTCGCGCCGGCCGGTACGGCCGCGAATTCACGCAGCCAGGAAAGGGGGATACGCACGGTTAGATCTCCATCCCGAAGTGCTCGCTGAAACGTACATCGCCTTCGATCATGTCGCGCATGTCGCCGACCTCGTTGCGGAACATCAGCGTCCGCTC
>DASSXE010000532.1:0-6453 GCA_035704125.1 Arthrobacter sp. | reverse complement strand
CAGCAGCAGCTGCTCTCCGAGGTGTGGGGCCCGGCCTACGCGAAGGAGACCAACTACCTTCGGGTCTACATGGCGCAGCTGCGCCGCAAGCTCGAAGCCGACCCCGCCGCACCGCGGCATCTGCTCACCGAGGCCGGAATCGGCTACCGCTTTGTGCCCTGAACCCCGGAGCCCCGGTTTTCCGCCCGACGGCACCGCGATAGATACTTGGGCAATGGATATTCACGGCGCTCTCGCCCAGGAGAACGCAAAACACCGGCCGGCGATGCCGGAGGTGCCCGCGCAGATGCGCGCGGTGCTCAACGGCATCCCGGCCATGGTGGCCTATTGGGACGCGGAGCTGCGGAACCGGCTGGCCAACGACGCCTACCTGGCCTGGTTCGGCGTCGACCCCGAACAGCTCTACGGCATGCATATCCGCGACCTCCTGAGCGAGGAGGTCTATGAGGCGAACCGGGAGTACATCGCCAAGGTGCTCGACGGCGAGCCCCAGTTGTTCGAGCGCACGCTCACCGATGCGGCCGGCGGGCGTCGTTTCACCGAGGTCTCCTACATACCGGACGAACGCGACGGCGCGGTCCAGGGCTTCTTCGTGATGGTCACGGACATCACCGAACGGGTAATCGCCGAGCGGCGCCAGCAGCGGGACACGGACCGGTACCGTGCCCTGGCCGGCAGCGTCCCGGGAGTCTTCGTCCTGCTCTTCGATTCGGACCTCCGCTACCTGATCGCGGAAGGCCAGGAACTGCACGCCTTCGGCTACCGCTCCGAGGAGCTGGAGGGCCAGCGCATCCATGACGTGCTGGAGAGCGGCCTGGCCGCGGAGCTGGAGCCGCGCTACCGCGCCGCCCTCGCCGGGGAGGAAGTCGCCTGGACCCGCAGGATCGGGCCGCGCACCTACCGGCTGAAAGCGGGGCCGGTGAACTCCGACGGCGCCACCGCCGGCATGGTGGTGGCCGTGGACATCACGGACCGGCTGCAGCAGGAGCAGACCTGGGCAGCGCTGCACGAGATAGCCACGGCCGTGGCCCGCAACGCCGCCCCCGAGGACATCTCGGTGCAGCTCGCCTTCATCATCCGGGACCTCTTCGCCGTCGACTCCGCCGCCGTCGTCCGGCTCACCGGCCCGCTGTCGGCGGAGATCGTCGCCATGGCCCCGGCCCTGCCGCCCACGCTGAGCCGCGAGCACGTCTTTGCGCTGACCGACGTCTCCGCCACCGTCCGGGTGGCCGTGACCGGCAAGCCCGCCCTGGTGGTGTACGGGGCCGAGGGCGGCCCCGCCGCCGAACAGATGCTGGCCGGCGGCTTCCAGTCCGCCGCGGCGGCGCCGATCCGGGTCCACGGCAGCCTGTGGGGCGTGGTGACCCTGACCTCGAAGTCGGGCACCGGCGTCACCGGCGCCATGTTGGAGCGGCTGGCCCAGTTCGCCGAGCTGGTGGAGATTGCCATCGGCAACACCGAGGCGCGGGTCCAGTTGGAACGGCAGGCCACCACCGACGAGCTCAGCGGCCTGCCCAACCGCCGGTCGCTCGAGCAGCACCTGGCGAACGAAATCGAACGGGCGACCGCCCGCGGCACCAGCCTCAGCGCCGTCGTGCTGGACATCGACCACTTCAAGAAGGTGAACGACACCTTCGGCCACCTGATGGGTGACGTGGTGCTGGCCGACGTCGCCGCCCGGCTGCGCGGGGTGGCGCGCAAGGGCGAGATCGTGGCGCGGTTCGGCGGCGAGGAGTTCGTCTGGCTGCTGCCCGGAACGGACGGGGCGGAGGCGCTGCTGGCCGCCGAGCGCGCGCGGTTCGCGATCGAGTCCGAGCCTTTCGGCGACGTCGGGGCGATCACGATTTCGGCCGGTGTCTGCGAACTCGGCGACGCCGGGAGCCGGGGCCTGCTGGCCTGCGCGGACCGGGCGCTGTATGCCGCCAAGCACGCCGGCCGCAACCGCAGCGAACGCTACGGCGCAGCCGGCTGACCATTCCCGGCCGGGGACCCGGGTCAGACGAACGCGGACTTTCCCGTGACGGCCCGGGCCACGATCATCGAGTTGATCTCGTAACTGCCCTCGTAGGTGTAGAGGATCTCAGCGTCGCCGAAGATCTTGCCCATCTCGAAATCGCTGCTGATCCCGTTGCCGCCCAGCAGCGAGCGGCCCATCGCGACGGAGGCCCGCGCCAGCCTGGTCGTGGTGGATTTCGCCATCGCGGCCTGCACCATTTCCAGCTTCCCCTCCTGCTGGATCCTGGCCAGCTGGGCCATCAGCGCCAGCGAGACGCTGGCGTTGCCCAGGATTTCGGCCAGCTGCTGCTGGACCAGCTGGAACCGGGCCAGCTCCTTGCCGAACTGCATGCGTTCCAGGGCGTAGGCCCGGGCGACGTCGAACGCGGCCAGCTGGATGCCGGCGCCCTGCCAGCCAACCCACGCCCGGGAGTCGCGCAGCAGGTCGTTGGCCCGGGAGAAGCTGGTCGCGCCGGGCAGCAGGTTGCTTTCCGGGATACGCACCTCGTCCAGGACGATGTCCGCGTTCTGCATGATCCGCAGGCCGATCTTGTTGGCGATCTTGGTGGCGGTGTAGCCGGGCCGGTCGGTCTCCACGATGAAGCCCTTGATCTGCTGGTCCGCGACGTCGCGCGCCCAGACCAGCGCGAAGTCGGCGATGGTGCCGGCCCCGATCCAGCGCTTGGCCCCGTTGATCACCCACTCGCCGTCCTCCAGCCGCGCGGTGGTGGCCAGGCCGCCGGCGATGTCCGAGCCGTGGTCCGGTTCGGTCAGCGCGAACGCGCCCAGCTGGGTGAACGCGGTGAGGCCGGGCAGCCAGCGGGCCTTCTGCTCCTCGGAGCCGAGCTCGTCGATCATGCCGACGATCAGCTCGTTGTGGATGCCCACCAGGGCAGAGAGGGAGACGTCGGCGCGGGCCACCTCCACGTACATCAGGCCCTTGAACAGCTTCGACGTCCCGTCCGTCTGGATTCCGCCGAGCCCGTGCTTGCCCAGCTCCGCGAGCAGGCCGAAAGGGAACTCCTCGCGGTTCCAGTAGTCGATCGAGGCGGCGCGGATCCGCTCCTGCAGGAACTCCCGGATCTCCTGGTAGCGGGCCCGTTCATCCGGCGGCAGCAGGTCAACGATGTACATCAGGTCCGCATCCGGGAACGGCGGCGCCGCGGCCGGTCCGGCCTGCGCCCCGCCGACACCGCGGCGGACTCCCGGTCCCCCGGCATTGGCCTGTCCGCCGGCACTTCCTTGTGACTGCACGGGCACGATCCCTTCGTTCTGTGCCGCATCGCGGCGGCAACACCGGTTCTTCCAAACCCTTGGATGTCCTAGTATATTGCACAGTGATATTGATCACTAGGGATGTGGATCGTTAGGCCGGCGGCGGCCGTCACCGGACCGCCCGGCCGCGACCGGCTGCGAAAGGTGCACCATGACCGTGACTGAGGAATTCCGCGCAGCGAGGGACCGGCTGCTGGCCCTGCGCGGGGACTACGACGCCGCCCGCCGGGAATTCGAATGGCCGCGGTTTGAGGAATTCAACTTCGCCCTCGACTGGTTCGACCAGATCGCGGCGGATCCGGCGCGCGGGCAGAACCCGGCCCTGGTCATCGTCGAGCAGGACGGATCGGCCACGCGACGCACCTTCGCCGAGCTGTCCGCCCGCTCAAACCAGGTTGCGAACTGGCTTCGGGCCCAGGGGATGCGCCGCGGCGACCGGATGATCATCATGCTGGGCAACCAGGTGGAGCTCTGGGAACTGATGCTCGCCGGCATCAAACTCGGCATCGTGATGATCCCGACCACCACGCTGATGGGCCCAGCCGACCTGCGGGACCGGGTGGAACGCGGCGGCGCCGGCTGGGCCGCCGTCGGCAGCGCCAACATCGCCAAGTTCGCCGAGGTGCCGGGCCGGTACACGCTGATCGAAATCGGCGACGCCGGGACGGAGGCCGGCGCCGACGCGGACAAGCGGGCGGACGGGGGCGTGCTGCGGTACTCCGGGGCAGCCGGTGCCGCGGAAGAGTTCACCCCGGACGCACCGACCCTGGCGGATGAGACGCTGCTGCTCTACTTCACCTCGGGCACCACGTCCAAGGCCAAGCTGGTGGAGCACACGCACACCTCCTACCCGGTGGGGCACCTGTCCACGATGTTCTGGATCGGGATGGAGCCCGGCGACGTGCACCTGAACGTCGCCTCCCCCGGCTGGGCGAAGCATGCCTGGTCCAACGTCTTCACGCCGTGGATCGCGGAGGCCTGCGTCTTCATCTACAACTACGACCGGTTCGATGCGAAGGCGTTGATGGAGCAGATGGACCGCGAAGGGGTCACGAGCTTCTGCGCCCCGCCGACGGTCTGGCGGATGCTGATCCAGGCGGACCTGACCCTGTTGCAGAACCCGCCCACCAAGGTGGTCTCGGCCGGTGAACCGCTGAACGCGGAGGTCATCGACCAGGTCAACCGCGCCTGGGGCCAGACCATCCGGGACGGGTTCGGCCAGACCGAAACCACCGTGCAGATCGCCAACACCCCCGGCCAGCCGATCAAGATCGGCGCCATGGGCAAGCCGCTGCCCGGCTACGACGTCGTCCTGGTGGATCCTGCCACGGGCGGGGAGACCGACGACGGCGAGCTCTGCCTCCGCCTGGACCCGCGGCCCGTCGGGCTGATGAAGGCCTACTACGGGGATCCGGAGAAGACCGCGGACGCGTTCCGCGACGGGTACTACCACACCGGGGACATGGCCAGCCGGGACGAGCGCGGAATCATCACCTACGTGGGCCGCGGTGACGACGTGTTCAAGTCCTCGGACTACCGGCTCTCGCCCTTCGAGCTGGAGAGCGTCCTGATCGAGCATCCGGCCGTGGCCGAGGCCGCCGTCGTCCCCTCCCCCGATGCACTCAAGCTCTCCGTCCCGAAGGCCTTCGTGGTCCTGGCCGCCGGCCACGAGCCCGGGCCCGAGCTTGCCGAGGACATCCTGCGATACTGCCGCGACCACCTGGCCCCGTTCAAGCGGATCCGCCGGCTGGAGTTCGCCGAGCTGCCCAAGACCATTTCCGGAAAGATCCGGCGCGTGGAACTGCGGCACAGCGAGGAACTACGGCACGGCTCCACCACGGTCCCGGAGGGGCTCGGCACCGAGTACTCCGAGGCGGACTTCCCCGGGTTGAAGGGCCAGGTCTAGGAAATGGGCGCCCCACTGCCGCGCGATCCCATTGCCGACGCCCAGCGGAACTGGGAACGCAACGGCTGGGCCGACGTCGCCGCCCCCATGGCAGCGATCACGGCGATTATGCGGACCCAGCAGATCCTGCTGGCCCGGATCGAGACCGCACTCAAGCCGTTCGGACTGACGTTTGCCCGCTACGAGCTGCTGGCGCTGCTCAGTTTCGCCCGCAGCGGGGCCCTGCCCATGAACAAGGCCAGCGCGCTGCTCCAGGTCCATCCGACGTCGGTGACCAACGCCGTCGACCGGCTGCAGGAGGCCGGGCTGGTGCTTCGGTCACCGCATCCAACGGACGGGCGCACCACCCTGATCGAGCTCACCTCCGGCGGGCGGACGCTGGCCAAGCGGGCCACGGCAGTCCTCAACGCGGAGGTGTTCGGCCGCTCCGGCTTCGGCGACACCGACGTGGAGCAGCTGATCCGGATCCTTGGCGACTTCCGCCGCGACGCCGGGGATTTCGGCGGCTGACCGTCCCGGGTGGAGAGCCGTGCTCCCAGCCCCCGGCGCGCCTAGACTGGATGGGCGGCCGGGGTGGGAGGCACCCCGCCAAAGACCTGCCCCGGAGGAGAGCTGGATGGAATTCGACGAATCGTTCTGGGACGAACGGTACCGTCAGCACGGCGAGCACAGCTCGGTGTGGAGCGGCCAGCCCAATGCCCAGCTGGTGGCCGAAGCCGCCGAACTGGTGCCCGGCTCCGCGCTCGACGTCGGAGCCGGCGAGGGCGCGGACGCCGTCTGGCTCGCCCGGCACGGCTGGCGGGTGACGGCGGTGGACATCTCGTCCGTGGCGCTGGCCCGGGCGGCGTCGGCCGTCCGGGATGATCCGGCGACGGCTGCCCGCATCACCTGGAAGCACCAGGACCTCACGGCCGCCCCTCCGCCGGCCGGCACCTTCGACCTGGTTTCGGCCCAGTACCTGCACCTTCCCCCGGCCCAGCGCGACGGCGTGTACGGCCAGCTCGCCGCCTCAGTAGCCCCCGGCGGGACGCTGCTGATCGTCGGCCACCACCCCTCGGACCTGGAGACCAGCGCGCGCCGGCCGTCCGTGCCCGGTTTGCTGTTCACCGCCGAGCAGCTCGCGGCTCAGCTGGATCTGCTCGAATGGGAGATCCTGACCTGCGCCTCCCGGCTGCGGGCCGCAACGGACCCGGACGGCGCTCCGGTGACGGTTCAGGACTCCGTGCTGCGCGCCCGGCGGAGGCCCTGACCGGAGCCGGTCCCGAAGGTGCCGGCTT
>DASSXE010000531.1:0-2414 GCA_035704125.1 Arthrobacter sp. | reverse complement strand
GGCGTGATCGGAGCCTGGTCCCGCAGGATCGCCACCAGGGTCGCGTCCTCGGGCCACTCCACATCGCCGACGGTCAGGCCGATCACGTGCGAGTCGTGCGGGACGGTGAACTCCACCAGCGAGGAGACGCCGGTCTGCAGGGTCAGCAGCCGCACCAGGTCGCCGATTTCCACGGCTTCCTCCACCAGCGCGGTCATCAGCTGCGGGGTGTTGACCGCGACGTCGACGCCCCAGGAATCGTCGAACATCCAGTCGTTCTTCGGGTTGTTCACCCGGCCCACGGTGCGGCCCACGCCAAACTCGGTCTTCGCCAGCAGCGAGACCACCAGGTTGACCTTGTCATCGCCCGTGGCGGAGACGACGACGTCGGCGTCCTCCAGGCGGGCGTCCTTGAGGGTGCTGAGCTCGCAGGCGTCGCCCACCAGCCAGTGCGCGCCGCGCAGGCCGCTGCGGCCGATCACCTCCGGCTTAAGGTCGATCAGCAGGATTTCGTGCTTGTGGGACAACAATTCCCGGGCGATCGAGGAACCGACGCTGCCGGCACCGACGATGACGACTTTCACTTAGGACTCCTTGGCGGGGGATTTGGCGAGAAGGTGGGCGACCTCGGAGGTGCGGTCCACGCTGAGCATGGCGTGGACGGTGTCGCCGTCCTGCAGCGCGGTGCCGGCGCCCGGCAGGATGCCCTCGCCGAAGCGGGTGAGGTAGGCGATGCGGATGTCCGCGGCCTTCTCGATGGCGGTCAGCGGGTGGCCGATCCAGCCGGCGTCGAGGTCCACCTCGGCCAGCACCAACCGGCCGGAGGGGTCGCGGAAGTCGCCCGCCAGGTGCTGCTCGGGCAGGATCCTGCGCAGCACCTGATCCGCACTCCAGCGCACCGCGGCGACCGTGGGGATGCCGAGGCGCTGGTAGATCTCCGCGCGGCCCGGGTCGTAGATGCGCGCCACCACGTGCGGGACGTGGAATGTTTCCCGCGCCACCCGGGTGGCCAGGATGTTGGAGTTATCACCGCTGGAGACGGCGGCGAACGCGTACGCCTCTTCGACCCCGGCCCGCTTGAGCGTCTCCCGGTCGAAGCCGACGCCGGTGACCTTGCGGCCGGTGAAGCCGGTACGGAGCCTCCGGAAGGCACGGTCGTCCTGGTCGATGATCGCGACCGAATGGCCGGCGTCCTCAAGGGTGTGGGCCAGGGTTGCCCCCACCCGGCCACAACCCATGATCACGAAGTGCGCCACACGTGCCTCCTTAAAGCCTCTGTGTTCGTTGCTGCGTAAACTCTACCGGCCAGCGGGGCGCCGCAGCCGTACGGGGCGCCGGCCGTGGCCGGGCCGGGTTCGCCGTCATGACATCGCGTCCGAATCAGACTAGCTTTGTCTGGTGCTGACAATTTTCAATGCCGTGAAGCGGGTGCTGGTCGGCCGGCCTTTCCGTAACGACCGTCTGGCCCACACCCTGCTGCCGAAGCGGATCGCGCTTCCCATTTTCGCCTCGGATGCGCTCTCCTCGGTGGCTTATGCGCCGGATGAAATCCTGCTGACGCTGGCCCTGGCCGGGGTCAGCGCGGTCGCGTTCTCGCCCTGGGTGGGCCTGGCCGTGATGGTGGTGCTGCTGACCGTGGTGGCGTCCTACCGGCAGAACGTCCACGCCTACCCCTCCGGCGGCGGCGACTACGAGATCGCCAACGAAAACCTGGGCAAGTTCGCGGGCCTCACGGTCGCCGCGGCACTGCTCGTGGACTACGTCCTCACCGTCGCCGTGTCGATGTCCTCGGCTGCCGCGTACCTCACCACCGCCGTCCCGTCGATGCACGGCCAGCAGGCCACGATTGCGACGATCGGCGTCGTCATCCTGGCGCTGGTAAACCTGCGGGGCATCCGGGAAGCGGGCAGCGTCTTTGCCGTTCCGACGTACATCTTCATGTTCTCCATTCTCGGCATGACCGCCGTCGGCGTTTTCCAGGCCGCCACCGGCCAGCTGGGCCAGGCGCCGTCGGCGGCGTTCCAGATCGTGCCCGCGGCCGGCTTCGATGAGGGACTGGTCGGCCTGACCGGGGCGTTCCTGCTGCTGCGGGCGTTCTCCTCCGGTGCCGCGGCGCTTACCGGCGTGGAGGCCATCAGCAACGGCGTGCCGAACTTCAAGAAGCCCAAGAGCAAGAACGCGGCGGCCACGCTGCTGCTGCTCGGCGTGATCGCGGCCTCCATGCTGGCCGGCATCATCTACCTCGCCAACGCCACCAAGGTGCACATCGTGCAGGACCCGGCCAAGGAATTCCTGCTCAACGGCCAGCCCCTGGACGAGGGCTACATCCAGAACCCGGCCATCAGCCAGATCGCCCAGACCGTCTTCGGCGCGGGCTCCCTGCCGTTCTACATCGTGGTCGCCGCCACCGGCGTCATCCTGGTGTTCGCCTCGAA
>DASSXE010000477.1:0-4675 GCA_035704125.1 Arthrobacter sp. | reverse complement strand
GCGCCACCGGGCATCACGACGGCGCCGACGTAGGGTGCCTTGAAGACGCCGAAGCTGGTGTCCTTGAAGAAGTCGGTCAGTTCGGTGAGCTCCTGGCCGAAGCGCAGGTCCGGCTTGTCCGAGCCGTAGCGGGCCATCGCGTCGTTGTAGGTAATGCGCTGGATCGGGGTGGGAATTTCGACGTCGATCAGTTTCCAGAGCGCCTTGACGATGCCCTCGCCGAGATTGATGATGTCGTCCTGCTCCACGAAGCTGGCCTCGATGTCCAGCTGGGTGAACTCCGGCTGGCGGTCCGCGCGGAAGTCCTCGTCACGGTAGCAGCGGGCAATCTGGTAGTACTTCTCGAAGCCGCCGACCTGCAGGAGCTGCTTGAACAACTGCGGAGACTGCGGCAGTGCGTACCAGGAACCCGGGGCGAGGCGGGCGGGGACGACGAAGTCGCGGGCGCCTTCCGGCGTCGAACGCGTCAGCGTCGGGGTTTCGATCTCGACGAAACCGTCCTGGTGCAGCAATTCGCGGGCCACGCGGTTCGCCTCGGAGCGCAGGCGCAGGTTGCGGGCGGGGCCGGGACGGCGCAGGTCCAGGTAGCGGTGCTTGAGCCGGGCTTCCTCGCCCACCTCAACGTGCTCATCGATCTGGAACGGCAGCGGGTCCGAGGTGTTCAGGATGGTCACCGTCTCGGCGATCACCTCGATTTCGCCGGTGGCCAGCGCCGGGTTCTCGTTGCCTTCCGGGCGCTTGGAGACGGAACCCGTCACCTGCAGCACGTACTCGTTGCGGAGGCCGTGGAAGACCTCTTCCTCGCGGACAACCACCTGGGCGACGCCCGAAGCGTCGCGCAGGTCCACGAATGCGACACCACCGTGGTCACGACGCCGGCCGACCCAGCCGGCGAGGGTTACGGTTTGGCCAATGTGCTCGGAGCGGAGGGATCCGAGGTCGTGGGTGCGCAGCACAGCTCGCCTTTCAGAAGGAAAACAGGGTGATATTAAATAGGACCGCTACGGGAACGGTCCCGTCCGAGTTTACCCGCTGGAAAGGCCACCCCCGCCATGGCAATCCCAACCCCGGAACCCTTACGCCTGCAACGCCGCCTGGGCGTGCTTGATTCGACGGCGATCGGCCTCGGCTCGATGCTTGGCGCCGGTGTGTTCGTGGTGTTCTCTCCGGCCGCCGCGCTGGCCGGCCCCTGGCTGACCGCGGCCGTAGCCCTGGCTGGCGTGGTGGCGTACTGCAACGCCGTCGCCTCCGCCCAGCTGGCCGCGAAGTATCCTGCCAGCGGCGGAACGTATGTGTACGGGCGCCGGCAACTGGGGCAGTGGCCCGGCTTCCTCGCCGGGTGGGGGTTCGTCACCGGAAAGACGGCGTCCTGCGCGGCGATGGCGCTGACCTTCGGCCACTACCTCTCCCCCGGCTTCGCCACCCCGGTGGCCGTGGCCGCCGTCGTCGCCCTGACCGGGGTGAACCTGCTGGGCATCACACGCACGGCGCTGCTGACCAGGATCCTGCTGGCCATGGTGCTTGCCACGCTGGCCCTGGTGGCCGCAGCAGCCATCACCGGCCCGCACGCCGGGAGCCTCGCCGGCCCGCTTTCCGGCACCGTCGAAAGCACCGGGAACGACGCCGGCAGCGGCGCCTGGGGCGTGTTGCCGGCCGCCGGGCTGCTGTTCTTCGCCTTCGCCGGCTACGCCCGGATCGCGACCCTGGGCGAGGAGGTCAAGGACCCGGCCAGGACCATCCCCCGCGCCATCCTGGCCGCGCTGGCCGGAGCCCTGGTGATCTATCTGGGGATGGCCGTGCTGCTGCAGTGGCACCTGCCGGCGGAGCAGTTGGCCCGCTCGGCCGCGCCGCTCCTGGACGCGGTCACGGCGTCGCCGCTCCGGGCCTATGCGCCGCTGGTCCAGGCCGGTTCCGCCGCCGCCTGCCTGGGCGCCCTGCTGGCCCTGATCACCGGCGTGGGCCGCACCACCATGGCCATGGCCCGCGAACGCGATCTCCCGTCACCGCTGGCCCGGGTGGGCGGCGGGCATGCGGTGCCGTTCGTGGCCGAACTGACCGTTGCGGGCGTGGTGATCGTCCTGTTGCTGACCACCAACGTCCTGACGGTCGTGGGTTTTTCCAGTTTCGGTGTTCTGGTCTATTACGCCGTGGCCAACGCCGCGGCTTTCACGCTCACCGACCGGCCCTGGCATGCGCCGCGCTGGCTGAATGTCCTCGGCTTCGCCGGCTGCCTGGCGCTGGCGGCCACGCTCCCGGCCGCCTCGGTCACCGGCATGGCCGCCGTCCTCGCCGCCGGCGTCGCCGTCCGGTTCCTGGTGCTGCGCGGCCGGAAGCGCGCCGCCGGAAGCACACAGCCTAGGAGCGAATGACCCGGACCTTCAGATCCTCGTCGGCCGGGGCCCAGGTGGCCGGATCGGCGTCGACCTGTTCGCCGGAACGGATGTCCTTGACCTGGTGTTTGCCTTCCTCGTCGGTAAACCAGACGAACGGGATGCCCCGGCGGTCGGCGAATTTGATCTGCTTGCCGAACTTGTCCGCCTTCGCTGCCACCTCCGTGGCGATCCCCCGGGAGCGGAGCTGTGCTGCGATGTCCTGGGCCGCTCCCCAGCTCTCGTCGGTGGTCAGCGCCACGAGGACGGCAGTGGGCACCGCGCGGGATGCCTTCGCCAGGTCCTGGCTGAGGATCCGCGACACCAGCCGGGTCACGCCGATGGAGAGCCCGACGCCGGGGAACTTCCGGTTGCCCTTGCTGGCCAGCGCGTCGTAGCGGCCGCCCGAGCAGATGGAGCCGAGTTGTTCGTGGCCAACCAGGACGGTCTCCACGACGGTGCCGGTGTAGTAGTCCAGGCCGCGGGCGATGCTGAGGTCCGCGACGACCTTGCCGGGGGCGCGCTGCACGGCCGCGGCGATGACCTGTTCGAGCTCGTTCAGGCCTTCCTCCAGCAGGTCATTGGTGACGCCGAGGGCCCGCACCTGGGCCACGAAGGAGGTGTCCTGGGTGCGGATCGCGGCCAGTTTGAGCGCGGCCTGCGCCTGGTCGTCGCTGGCGCCGAGCTCGGACTTGAGCAGGTCGGCCACCTTGGCGGGGCCGATTTTTTCGAGTTTGTCGATGCTGCGCAGCACGCCGGCGGTGTCGGTCAGGCCGATGCCGGTGTAGAAGCCTTCCGCCAGCTTCCGGTTGTTAATTCGGAGCAGGAAGTCCGGGATCGGCAGGGCGCTCAGGGCCTCGGCGATGACCAGCGCGATCTCGACGTCGTAGCGGAACGGCAGCTCGCCGTCGCCGACGATGTCGATGTCCGCCTGGGTGAATTCGCGGGCGCGCCCCTCCTGGGGACGTTCGCCGCGCCAGACCTTCTGGATCTGGTAGCGGCGGAACGGGAAGGCCAGGTAACCGGCGTTCTCGACCACATAGCGGGCGAACGGAACGGTCAGGTCGAAGTGCAGCGCCAGCGCATTCGGATCGGTCTTCGGTGCCCCGGCCGCCGCGTCGCCGTCGTCGTCGTCCTGGAGCCGGCTCAGGCCGTAGACCTCTTTGTCGATCTCACCCTTGCGGAGCAGCTGGCCGACGGTTTCCACGGCGCGGGTCTCGATCGAAGAGAAGCCGTGCAGCTCGAAGGTCCGACGGAGCGTGTCCAGCACATGCAGCTCCACCAGCCGTTCCTCGGGAAGCCACTCGGGGAATCCGGACAGGGAGGCGGTGCGTGCCATGGTGGAATTTTCTCCTCTGGTGACGACGGCGGACCCGGCTGCCGCGGCGTCGCCCGCAGACCGGCCAGTCGTGCATAAACTGTGTGCGGCAGTCAGTTTATGCTTTTTAGCGCGCGCATCAGAAAATGCGGCCCAACACCAGGAGGACTTTTGGCGGCCAGTTCACGCAGCGCCCGCGAGGCCAAGCGGCGCGTCCAGCAAATGGAAGCGAAGCGCGAACTGCGCCGGGACCAGGACAAGCGCCGGAAGCGGGACAATCTTTGGGCCGCCGCCGGAGGCGGAGCCGCGTTGGTCCTGGCCCTCGTGCTGCAGCTCACCGTTTTCTCCTCAAACCCCACCGAGGACGAGTTCAAGGCCGCAGAAGCCGGGTTGAGCAGTCCGACCGCTTCGGCGACGCCGACCCCGGCCGCCAGCAACGGGGAGAACATCCCCAAACCGGAAACCGCCGCCGGCAAGACCTTCACCGGCGACCTCGCGCTCAACCGCGGCACCCTCGGTGTGGAACTTGACGGGACCAAGGCCCCCCAGGCCGCCGCCGTGTTCAAGTCTCTTGCCGACCAGAAGTTCTTCGCCGGCCTCAGCTGCCACCGGCTCACCACCGCCGATTCCTTCGGCGTCCTGCAGTGCGGTTCCAAGGCCGGAGACGGCAGCAGCGACCCCGCCTACACCTGGGGTCCGCTGGAAAACACGCCGGCAGACAACAAGTACCCGGCGGGAACCATCGCCGTGGCGCGGACCGGCGGCAACGCCTACGGCAACGGCACCCAGTTCTTCATCGTCTACAAGGACACGGTGATCCCGGCCGACGCCGCCGGCGGCTACACGGTGGTGGGCAAGGTGACCTCCGGTTTGGACGTGGTCACGGGCATCGCAGCGGCCGGGGTCAAACCGGGTGCCAGCGCCACCGACGGCGCACCGGTGGAACCAGTCACGATAGACTCGTTCTCTCTGAAGTAACCAGCCGGGC
>DASSXE010000357.1:0-2389 GCA_035704125.1 Arthrobacter sp. | reverse complement strand
CACCACCAGCAAGGCGATCATCGTCGATGACCTCGGCTCCTCGGACGGCGTCGTAAACTACCGCTTCGCCCAGGTAGCGATCGACAACCCGTCCGTCGAGTGGGACAGCAACTGCGGCAACTGCGCCACGGGCCTGGGCCTGTACGCGCTGCACGCCGGGCTGGCGGCGCCGGCCGACGGTATCTCCCGGGTCACGATCGTCAATACCGTCACCGGGCTGAGCCTGGTCTGCGAGGTTCCCACCCCCGGCCGGGAAGTTCCCACCTACGGTGCGCGGCAGATCCCGGGGCAGTACTACCCGGGCGTGCCGGTGGACATCATCTTCGAGAGCAGCAGTTGGACCAGTTTCGAGACAGAGCTGCCCACCGGCAACCCCATCGACGAGGTCACTGTCCAGGGACGCGTTTTCCATGCCACCCTGATCGACGCCGGAGCGCCGGCGGCGATTTTCGACCCCCGCGACTTGGGCTTCACCGGCCAGGAAAGCGCGGAGGACCTGGGAGAACTTGTGGACCTGGCCCCGGCGCTGCGGGCCGCCGCCGCGAAGGTGATGGGACTCCCCAGCCACCTGACCTCCATCCCGAAGGTGGGCATCGTCGGGCCGCCGCCGGCAGGGGAGACGGGCGTCACGGCCCGGATGATCTCGATGGGCGCCCTGCACCCGGCCATCGGCCTTACCAGCGCCGTCGCCATCGCCGCCGCCTCTGGTCGCGCCGGCTCCGTCGTCGCCAATGCCGCGGTGGCCGAGCCTGAGCGCAGCGGCGGCAACACTCTGGCCATCCATCTTCTGAACGGCGCCACCAGGACCGCCCTGGACGCGCCCGTTCCCACCAAAGTCGCATTCCAGCGGTCCGCCCGGGTCATCAGCGAAGGAACAGTGCTCGTCCCCGGCGACTGACCGGGCGGCAGGCTTACATTCACAAGGACGTGTCATGAAAATCAGCATCCAGAATTTGCAGCTCAAATACGGCGATTTCGTCGCCATCGAAAACCTCAACCTAGACGTCGGCGACGGCGAGGCCCTGGTCCTCCTCGGCCAGTCCGGCTGCGGCAAGACCAGCACCATGCGCTGCCTGGCCGGCCTGGAGGAGCCCAGCTCAGGCCGGATCATCATCGACGACGTCGTGGTGTTCGATTCGGAGAAGGGCATCAACCTGCCGCCGAACAAGCGCAACGTCGGAATGGTCTTCCAGTCCTACGCGGTGTGGCCGCACATGACGGTCTTCCAGAACGTCGCGTACTCCCTGAAGCTGCAGCGGCTCTCCAAGGCCGAAACCCAGGACCGGGTGATGGAGGTCCTGACCATGGTGGGCCTGGAAAAGTTCGCGGACCGGGGCGCCAGCCTCCTCAGCGGCGGCCAGATGCAGCGCGTGGCCCTGGCCCGCAGCCTGGTGATGCGCCCCAGCGTCCTGATGCTGGATGAGCCGCTGTCCAACCTGGATGCCCGGCTCCGCGACCGGCTCCGTGTGGAACTCCGCGAGATCCAGCTCCGCCTTGGCCTGACCTGCGTCTACGTCACCCACGACCAGCATGAGGCCTTCGCCCTGGCGGACCGCATCGCGCTGCTGCAGGGCGGCAAGATCGTCCAGATCGGCGGCCCGCGGGAGATGTACGAGACCCCGGCGAGCGCCTCCATCGCGCACTTCCTGGGCGTCTCCAACGTCATGGACTGCGAGTCGGTGCCCGCCGCGGACGGATCCTCCTCCGCCAAGGTGGCGGGCCACGACGTCACCGTCCATTCCGCGCAGCGCGTCGCCCCGGCGTCCCAGCAGATGAAGGTCTGCATGCGCGCCGAAGATCTCCAGATCACCTCGCGGCCGGCGACGGCGGCCAACGCCTGGAAGGGCAAGGTCATGGTGGCCGGCTTCCAGGGCAACGACGTCCGCTACGCCGTGGAGCTCGACGGCGGCCTGGAGCTGGACGCGCTCGGAACCATCAAGCGCGGGGAACAGCATGAGGTGGGCGACTCGGTCTGGGTCAGCATCGACCCCGCACAGGTCCAGATCCTCCCGGCGGAGGTGCTGGTATGAGCCTCAAAACCCCGCTGGCGGATCCCGCCGCCGTCGCCGCCAGCCCGTTCCCCACCGCGGCCCGCGGCACTAAGGCACTGGGGAACCTGCGTAAGAGCACCCCCGCCATGATCATCATCGCGATCCTGGCCGTGCTGGTGCTCCTGCCGCTGGCGCTGGTGCTGCTCGCGGCGTTCTCCGACGCCGTTCCCCGGCCGGGCAACATCTCCCTGGGCGGGCTGACGCTGGACAACCTGAGGCTTCGAGCCAGCCCGGAGGCCCTGGGCGCGCTGGGCAACTCGCTCATGGTCGGCGCCGGATCCGCCGTCGTCGCCCTCGTGATCGGTGCGTTCCTGGCCTTCGTCTGTGCCCGCACGGAC
>DASSXE010000328.1:0-2692 GCA_035704125.1 Arthrobacter sp. | reverse complement strand
GTCCCGCCAGGGGCGTCGGCGTCATTGCCGCCTGCCCCGTAGTAGGTCAGGAAGGTGTCCTCCAGCGGCGCCTCGGCGCATTCGAAGTCGTCCACCCGGCGGGCACTGACCCGCTTGAGCAGCGCGTCCAGGGCTGCCTGTGGCGCGCTGCAACTCAGTGACCGCCCGTCCACCGCCACGTCGCGAACACCGGGGATCCCGGCGAAATCCGCGGCGCTCACGTCCTCGGCGAACCGGGCGCGGACCCGGTGCAGGGACCTCGCGGCGAGGTCCTGAAGGCGTTCCACCGCCACCAGCCTGCCCTGGCGGACGACGCCGATCCGGTCCGCAACGCGCTCCACCTCGCCCAGGACGTGGGAGGAAAACAGCGCGGACCCGCCGGCGGCGGTGTGTTCGAGCAGGATGGCATGGAACACCTGTTGGACCAGCGGGTCGATGCCGCTGGTGGGCTCGTCGAGAACCAGCAGCCGCGGCCGCGACATCACCGCCAGGACGACGGCGAGTTTCTGCCGGTTTCCCCGCGACAGGGTGCGGGCCGGCCGGCCCAGGTCCAGGCCGAGCCGGTCCGCGAGCCCGGCGGCCCGTCCGGCGTCGTCCCGGCCTCTCAGGTGCGCGCAGTAGGCGACGTGCTGGTGGCCGGTGAGTCGGTCGTAGAGAGCCGGCTCTCCCGGGACGTAACCGACCTTCCGGTGCGCCGGGACGGGCTGGCGCCAGGCATCGAGTCCCAGGATCCGGGAAGATCCGGAGGTGGGACGCAGCATGCCCATCAGCAGCCGAATGGTGGTGGTCTTCCCTGCCCCGTTCGGGCCCAGGTAGCCGAAGACCTCGCCGGGTTCGATGCTGAAACTGACGTCTTCCAGGGCGGTGCGCTTGCCGAACCGTTTGGTGAGACCGTCGAGCCGGACCAGGGCTTCCGCGCACATGCGACCAGTCTGCGTGGGCACCCGGCGGCGGTCCAGAGTCCTTCGGCCCGCGGCGGCGGTCCGCTCCGGAAGCCAGGGCGCCCGCGGAAGCCTGTCCGGGCCCGCCGGATTACATGCCGGAGTTCACATTCAGGATGTTGCCTTCGCTGTCCAGGAACCAGGCCCCGGTGCGTCCGTCCGGGAGGGTCGCGATGCCGTTCTCCGTCTTCAGGCCCGGGAAGTCGTACTCCTCAAAGACGACCCCCTTGGAACGGAGTTCTTCGACGGCGGCCGGCAGGTCCGGCACCGTCCAGCCCATCTGGGTGTTCTTGGCGGTTCCCGCGTTGGGCGTCAGGTACAGCATGAACCTGCTGCCCGATCCGCAGGTGTATTGCAGGTTGTCCTCTGCCTCCGCGTTGTCGGGCTCAAGTCCAAGCTTGTCCCGGTAGAAATCGCGCGCGCGGGCGATATCCGCGGCCGGCAGCACGGCGCCGACCGGCTGGTCTTTGAGCATGGTGTTCTTCCTTTTCCGGGCCCTTCCCCCGGAACGAATATTACTCCTCCACCTAGACTGCTGACATGGCTATCGTTCCCGATGACAAGGACTGGACCTGGGTGCTGTCGCGGCCCTGCCCGGAGTGCGGTTTCGATGCCGCCGCGTCAACACCCGCGACCGCACCGGGACAGCTGGCCAGCATGCTGCCGCGGTGGCGGGCCGTGCTGCGGCGCCCGGATGCCACGGAGCGGCCGGACCCGGATACCTGGTCCGCGCTGGAATACGCCTGCCATGTCCGCGATGTCTTCACGGTTTTCGACCACCGCCTGGATCTCATGCTCACCACCGACGGCGCCCGCTTCGGGAACTGGGACCAGGACCAGGCCGCCGTCGACCAGGACTACGCGGCAGCGGACCCGGCCGAGGTCAGCGCCGCCCTGACCGCCGAGGGCGAACAGGTCGCGGCCTCCTTCAGCCGGGTTCCGGTGCAGGACTGGGACCGCACGGGCCTGCGCAGCAACGGTTCGAGCTTCACGGTGCTCACGCTCGCCCAATACTTCCTCCACGACGTCGTCCACCACCTTCACGACGTCGACGGCTGACCCTGTCCGAAGTGGTGGGGCTGTTCGCGGCCGCCTCCGCCGGCTAGGCCCGGACCGGGTCCGGACCGTGGGCCGGCAACGGCCCGGCGTTGCGGGCGCTGACCCGGTCCACGTGCCCGTCCACGTCCCCGACCCCGTCCACCTTTCGGTCCCCATCCAGGTCCAGGTCCAGCCTGGCGTCCTCCGGACTGACGTCGTCCGGGTTGTGCGTCACCAGAACCACCGTGCGCCCGGCCAGCCCGCCGCGCAGTTCGGCCAGCATGGCACGGCCTGCTTCCGCGTCCAGGTGGGCCGTGGGTTCATCGAGCAGGATCACGTCGGCGCCGGTCAGCAGCGTGCGCGCCACCGCCAGGCGCTGACGCTCCCCGCCGCTGAGGAAGGCGCCACCCGGCCCGATGGGGGTGTCCAGGCCACGGTCCAACCGGCCCAGGAGCGGTTCCAGTCCGACGGCGGCCACGGCCTCCCTCAGGACGGACTCGGGCACGTCCGCGCCGCCGGCACGGCCCGTGGGGCGGTTCCCCTCGGGCAGTCCCAGCAGCAGGTTGCCGCGGATCGTGGAGTCGAAGAGGTGGGCCTCCTGCGGGCACCACGCGGCGCGTCCGGTCAGGCGCAGTTCTCCGCCGGCCGGCGCGAGGAAGCCGAGGAGCACGGCCAGCAGCGTGGACTTGCCCGAACCGGAGCCGCCGGTCACG
>DASSXE010000144.1:0-3973 GCA_035704125.1 Arthrobacter sp. | reverse complement strand
TGAGCTGGGTGAGCTGATCGGCCGCGGCGGCATGGCGGACGTCTACCGTGGCCTCGACACCCGGCTGGGCCGGACCGTAGCCATCAAGCTGCTCCGTCCGGACCTGGCGCGTGATCCGCAGTTCCAGGCCCGGTTCAAACGTGAGGCGCAAGCCGTCGCGGCGCTGAACCATCCCTCGATCGTGGCGGTCTTCGATACCGGGGACCATGCCGTCCCCGGCGGGCATGACGACCACGTCCGCGTGCCCTACATCGTGATGGAATTCGTTGCCGGCAAGACCATCCGGGAGCTGATCCGGGCCAAGGAAGTCACGATCGACCAGGCCATCGACTTCGCGCTCGGGGTGCTCTCCGCCTTGGAGTACAGCCACAAGGCCGGCATCGTGCACCGCGACATCAAGCCAGCCAACGTGATGTTCTGCCCGGATACCAACAGCGTGAAGGTGATGGACTTCGGCATAGCCCGAGCCATGGCCGACTCCTCGGCCACCATGACGCAGACGCAGGCCGTGGTGGGCACCGCCCAGTATCTGTCCCCGGAGCAGGCCCGCGGCGAGACGGTCGATGCGCGGAGCGACCTCTACTCGGCCGGGTGCCTGCTCTACGAAATGTTGACCGGCCGGCCGCCGTTCGTCGGCGACAGCCCCGTCTCGGTGGCCTACCAGCACGTCCGCGAAATTGCCGAGCCCGCCAGCAGCCTCAACCCGGACGTCTCCGAGGCGCTGGACAGCGTGCTGGCCAAGGCCCTGCAGAAGAACCGCGCGGACCGTTTCCAGGATGCCGCCGCCTTCCGCCGTGCGCTGCGCGCCGCCCGCAACGGCGTCGCCGTCTCGTCGCTGCCGCGCAGTGAGGCTCCCACCAACCCGAACAACACGGTCGAGACGCCGGAGGAAGTGCCCACCGCGGCGTTCGCCCTCACCGGTGCGAAATTCCTGGACGAGGCGCCGACCGGCCGGATTCCCGGGGAACACCCGGGCGGCGAGGTGGCCGCCGCGCGTGCGATGGAACTTCCGGACACCGGAGGGCTGCCGCTTGGCCTGCCGGCGGAACGCGAACCCACCCGCCAGCAGAAGTCCCGCCGCAGGATGTGGATTGCCACGCTGGTGATCTTTACCCTCCTCGTCCTGGCCGGCGGTGGTCTGTGGCTGTACAACATGGTCAACCAGCAGCCTGCTCCGGTGGCGAAGGTGGATGTCCCCTCCGTGACGTCGCTGACCGAATCGGAAGCGCTGCAAAAGCTCTACAACGCCGGGTTGAAGCCGCAGCTGAGCAGGATTCAGCACGAGACCATTCCCAAGGGCACGGCGGTCGGGACGGTGCCCACCGCCGGCAGCAGCCTGGAACGCAACTCGGAGGTTACGCTCAACATCTCCGAGGGCCCCAGCGTCATCAAGATTCCGGCAGACCTGCCCGGGCGGACCGAGGCGGACGCGAGGGACGTGCTGCGCCGGACCGGATTGACCGGCGCACCCAAGACCACACTGAACAACAGCCCCAACGTTCCCGCGGGCACCGTCATCACTACCAACCCCGCACCCGGCCAGAGCGTGGCGGTGGGCAGCACGGTGGAGATCATCGTCTCCACCGGCAAGGTGGCCGTGCCGCAGCTCGTGGGCCTGCCGCAGGCAGAAGCGGAAAGCGCACTGAAGAACCTCGGTCTGGTGGCCAGTTTCAAGGAAGTCGAAAACTCCCAGGTGGATCCGGGCAAGGTAACGGCCCAGAGCGACCCCGCGGATGCCCAGGTCGAGCAAGGTAAGACCATTACGCTCACCATCGCCAAGGCACCGGCACCGCCCCCGTCGCCCTCACCAACACCGACGCCGACGCCGACGGCCACCAAGACCGGCAGCAAGGACTCCGGCGGCGGCCTGCTCGGCGGCCTGACCTCGCCGTAGGAGCAGGGCGGCCCGCAGCGTCAGTGCTGGATGAGTGGGCTCAACGCGGAGGCGCGCGCCGCCGCGCCGGCCATGCCGAGGGACTCAAGCCAGTTCCCCAGCATCAGGTAGCCGCCCTCGGTCAGCACCGATTCGGGGTGGAACTGGACGCCGCACAGGGGTGCGGAGCGGTGCTGCAGCCCCATCACGACGCCGGTTGCGGTCTCTCCGGTGATCTCGAGTTCTGCCGGAATGCTTTCCCGGACGGCGGCCAGTGAGTGGTAGCGCGTCGCGGTGAAGGGTGAGGGCAGGCCGGCGAAGACGCTGGTCCCGTGGTGTTCCACCAGCGAGGTCTTGCCATGCATCAATTCGGGTGCGTGGGTGACCCGTCCGCCGTATGCCTCCGCGAGGGCCTGGTGTCCGAGACACACCCCCAGCATCGGCTTGTTGTGGCTGCCGCACCATTTGATCAGGTCGATGCAGACGCCCGCTTCGCCAGGAGCGCCCGGGCCGGGGGAAATCAGGACGCCGTCGCGGGCCTCGGCCATCTCGATTGCCTCCGCCAGCGTGACGTCGTCGTTGCGGACCACCGTGGTCTCCGCTCCGAGCTCCTGAAGGTAGCCCACCAGGGTGTAGACGAAGCTGTCGTAGTTGTCCACGACCAGGATCTTTGTTGTGCTCATCGGTACCGTGCCGTGCCAATCGTCGAATCGGTGAACGGGCCGAATTGCGCCATCCACGGGAAAAGGAACTGAACCATCAATATCAGTACGCCTGCCAGCAACACCAGCGCCGTGACGATGCGCAGCCACAGTGGACCGGGAAGCCGGCGGAAAATCCAGCCGTACATGGCCTAACCGCCTCCCAGGGTGCGGGCGACCTGCGCGGCGATAGCCGCCGGCGGTCCGGCGGAGGCCGGCTGCCAGCTCTCCAGCACGGAATAGGCGACAAACCGCTCCTGGGAGCCAAAGCGCGGGTTGCAGCTGGTGAGGGTAAGGTAGCGGTCCGACGGCGCGGCCCCCGGCTGCGTCGGTACCGGAAGCAGCACATCGACGGCCGTTGGCAGCACTATCTGAGCGTTCCGGAAGCGGTAGGTGTAATACCCCTCCCGGGTCTGGACGTAGATCCGGTCCCCGGGCACAAGGGTGTCGATGTTGTCCAGCACCGCGCCGTGGGTCTGCCGGTGCCCGGCCAGGGCAAAGTTGCCGGCCGCCCCGGGCATTCCGGTGCCGGGGTAGTGCCCCAGCCCCAGAGAGTCGAGCACCGACGACGACGTCCCCTGCACCACCGGACGGGTGTAGTCGGCGCCGAACCGGGGAACATAGACGACGCCGATCGTCGTGCCCGGCGCCGGCTCCGGCGCGACGGCCGGCGGACCAACGCGCGCCGGATCGGCCGCCTGGGTCGATCCGGCGCCGGAGGCGGAAGGGCCGGAAGGACCATTGAAGGAGTGGGCGAAGTCCCTGACGGCGGCGCGCTGGCTGGCGTCAGCGTCGACGTTGGTCCACCACAGCTGCCACGCCACGAACAACAGCAACACCACTCCCGCGGTCAGCAGGAGCTCCCCGCCGACCTGCAACGCGGCGCCGGCCAGGGAGCGCTTTTGGCCGGTCTGCCCCACGGCAGACGGGACCGGATGGTCCGCTTCCTGCTGCAGCACCGTGGTTCCTCCTCTGGGGCTTCCGCGGCGGGCGCGGCTGTGGCCTGAATAACAGCTAGAATTGGGGGGATTTAAACCCGACCACGATCGTGTTGAGCGCCGGCTGTCTCTTCCTGCAGGATATCAAGCCGCGTGACACGCCTCGTATCCCGCCCGCCAAGGAGGACCCGTGCCCGAGTCGAAGCCGCGAAAGAGGTCTGCCACCGCACCGGAGCAGACTCCCGCCACGCAGGCCTACAAACCGAACCCGGTGTGGTTCAAACCCGTCATGTTCGGCCTGATGATCATCGGGCTGCTGTGGATCATCACCTTCTATATCAGCGAGGGCACGCTTCCGGTCAAGGACTGGGCGTCCTGGAATATCGTCGCCGGCTTCGGGATTGCGATCGTTGGGTTCCTCATGACGACGCGCTGGCGTTCCTGAGCACCTCCGCAGTTTT
>DASSXE010000141.1:0-7906 GCA_035704125.1 Arthrobacter sp. | reverse complement strand
CAGAATGAGCGCCACGAGCCCGGCCCCGGCCGCCAACAAGGCCTTCGACGGCGACTCAGTCGTCAAGGTCACCGACCTGGTGGCCGGCTACATTCCGGGCGTCAACATCCTCAACGGCTGCAGCATCGAGGCCCGCAAGGGTGAGCTGATCGGCATCATCGGACCCAACGGCGCCGGCAAGTCGACCCTGCTCAAGGCCATGTTCGGCCTGGTCAAGGTCCACTCCGGTTCTGTGGTGGTGCGCGGCCAGGACATCACGGGCCTGAAGGCGAACAAGCTGGTCAGCCGCGGCGTCGGCTTCGTGCCCCAGACCAACAACGTCTTCGCGGCCCTGACCATCGAAGAGAACCTGCAGATGGGCATGTTCCAGCGGCCCAAGGACTTCGCCAAGCGGTTCGACTTCGTCGCCGAGCTCTTCCCGGAACTGGCAAAGCGGCGTGCCCAGCGCGCCGGGTCGCTCTCGGGCGGCGAGCGCCAGATGGTTGCCATGGGACGGGCCCTGATGATGGACCCGGCCGTGCTGCTGCTCGACGAGCCGTCGGCCGGCCTCTCCCCCGTCAAGCAGGACGAGACGTTCCTGCGGGTCCATGAGATCAACCGGGCCGGCGTATCAGTGATCATGGTCGAACAGAATGCCCGGCGCTGCCTGCAGATCTGTGACCGCGGCTACGTCCTGGACCAGGGCAAGGACGCGTACACCGGCACCGGGCGGGAGCTCATGAAGGATCCCAAGGTGATCCAGCTCTACCTGGGCACCCTGGCCGACACCGTGGACTAGATCGGACCTCCTGAAGGGCCGTCACCAGCCGGTGGCGGTCCTTCTGCCTGCCCGGGCCTGGCCGGCCGCGTGCTCCGGAGACAGGCACTTGCTCGGCGCCTGCGCTCGTTCCTCGCGCAACAACGGCGCTTTCGCAAGCACCTGCCCCCGTCTCCCTTCCCTCAGGCCAGATATCCGCAACGGTTCTGGACGAGGGCACCGCGGGCCCGGGGTGCCCCTGTCCGATTGCGCAGCGGATTTCCGGAAGCGCAGCGGAATCCGGAGAACCGCCGCCCGCCGCGCACGCCGCCTTCCGCGGATGCCCCCCACCCCGCGGCACAGTGCCCGGACGCAAGAGACCCCCGCCCAGGTGGACGGGGGTCTCTTGGTGTCAGTCGGGATGCGGCTTAGAGCTTGCCGAATTCTTCCTTGACGGGCTTGTAGCTGTTGTCATCCTGGTACTCGTAGATGCCGATGTAGGCTTCCGTCGGGTCACCGGCGTCGGAGAACGTTACGGGGCCGGACTGGCCGTCGTAGTCGATGTCCTTGCCGTTGCGGAGCAGGGTGACGCAGGTGGCGAAGCTGTTGCACTTCTCGCCGCCCTCGGAAACATCCTTGAGGTGCTTGGCGATCTCCGTGCCCTTGGTGCTCTTGGCTTCCTCAGCGGCCAGGGCGATCAGGTTCACGGCGTCGTAGGACTCGCCTGCGTAGCTGTAATCCTTGAGCGCCGGGTCGATGCCGAGCAGCTTCTTCTTGAAGTCATCCTTCGCGAAGGTACCCGGGATGGTGCCCTGGGCGCCCTTCAGGGTGCCGGCCTTGAAGTCCTTGCTGTAGTCGGACATGTTGCCGTCAACCATGAAGATCTGCGTCGGCTTGACACCCTTGCCGGTCATCAGCGGAACAATGCTCTTGGCCTGGTCGAAGGTGATCAGTGCGATCGCGTCCGGCTTGGCGGCGAGGACCTTGTCCACCTGGCTGCTGAACTGGGAGTCACCCTCGTTGAAGAGTTCCTGCGCCACAACCTTGCCGCCGGCAGACTCAACGGCCGACTGGATGTTCTTGGCCAGGCCGGTGCCGTAAGCGTCGTTGAGCACGATCATGCCGACAGTCTGGGCGCCACAGGTGGTCATGTAGTTGCCCAGGACCTTGCCCTGCAGCACGTCGGAGGGAGCGGTGCGCCAGTAGAGGCCCTTGTCATCCCAGGTGGTGAAGTCCGGCGAGGTGTTGGCCGGCGAGAACTGGATGACGCCCGCGCCGGTGATCTGGTTGATCACGGTCTTGGAGACGCCGGAGGAAGCGGCACCGATGATGGCGCTGACGCCCTGGCCCAGGAGCGCGGTGGTGGACTGCGTGGCGATGTCGGTCTTGGTGTCACCGGAGTCGCGGTGGATGACCTCGACCGGCTTGCCCATGACACCGCCGGCGTCGTTGATTTCCTTGATGCCAAGGTTGACGCCCGCAATTTCGGGCGGGCCGAGGAAGGCCAGGGAGCCGGTGGTCGGCAGCAGCGAGCCGATCTTCAGCGGGGTGTCCGTGGTGGTCGAGGATGCAGGCACGGAACCTGCAGCGCTGGCCGTGCTGCTGGCCGCGGCGGAGGAGCTGGGTGCGGGGCAGGAGATGCCGCCGGCCTGGCCCGATGCGGACGCCGAGCCGGAACCGCTGGAGGACGGCGTGGACGAACCGCCACAGGCCGTAGCCAGAAGGGCGACGCCGATGCTAAGCGCGGTGAGCTTAGCAATGCGCGGCGCCGCCTGGGGGAGTGAAGTCATAGAGAAATCTCCTCGATCTAAAGGTGCGAACGGCCTTTGACGCGAAAGATCAGGTGTTCCTGATTTAACTTCAAGCTAGTGCAATTCCGGCGTGAAAATAAGTGACTACGGTCACATCCTTATAACACTCGTTGCATAGAGGAAATCAGGGCCCTCCGCCCGACACAAAGCCGCCCCGGTTCCTTCACAAAGCGAAGGAACCGGGGCGGCTGATCCGTACCCCAGGTGGGACTCGAACCCACAACACGCGGATTTTAAGTCCGCTGCCTCTGCCAATTGGGCTACTGGGGCGCCGGACAATCGTATCGCGCCGGGAGATTCCTACGCCCCGGCCGCGGCGCCATCGAAGGGGGCCGCGTAGTGGAAGGTTCCGTTCACTCCCCCGGGCCAGAGCGCGAGAGGGAGCAGCTGGAAGTGCTCTCCCCAGGCCGCGTCCGGTGACTGCACGCCAAGGGAGGTGGAGGGTACGAACCCGAACCGGGCATAGTACTCCGGGCTGCCCAGCAGGGCGATTCCGCGTTCACCGGCGGCGTTCGCCCGGTCGATGGTTTCCTTCATCAGGGCGCTGCCGATGCCGTGACGCTGCAGCCGCGGCGTCACGCCGATCGGGCCCAGTCCCAGCAGCTCCAGGTCCCCCACCCGGCCGCGGGTGCTGATCACGTGGCCCACGATTTCGCCGTCGAGCTCGGCGACAATGCTGAAGTCCGGCAGGTAGCCGTCGCAGTCGAAAAGCTGCCGCAGCAGGTCCACTTCTTCCGGCTCCCCCTCGACCGGGAGCCCGCTGGACGGCGAGATGGCAAAGGCCGCCCGGGTGAGCTCGAGCAGCTCCGGACGGTCCGCCGGCTGCTCCCCGCGCAGCACCAGCTCCGGCGCAGCAGCCGGGTGGCCGCCGCTGGCGGAACGGCTGGCGGCGGCGAGCTCGTGCAGGACCTCCAGCGCGCGTTCGGCGTCGGCCACCGGGACGAGCAGGTGGTCGTGGTGGAAACCGGCCAGCACGTTGCAGCTGATCTTCGCCTCGGTCAGCGCGGCACTGACGGCGGCAGTGAGCCCCACTGCTTCCAGCGCGGAGTGGACCTGGAGCGTGATCCAGGCCGCCACGAAGTCGTAGTGGAGGCCCTGGGCATCGGCCTCGGCGCGTGGCAGCACCACGGTGAGGCCCTCAGCCTCGCGGACTGCCGCGGCGATGTGTCCGCCCAAGGGCTTGCCGTGCGGCCAGAGGGCGTAGACGTACTCGCCTTCCCTGATGACCGGCTGCATCGTTGCGAGCAGGGTGTGCAGGTCTTTTTCAGCTGGAGTCATCGCCCCAGTCTAGGCATCCGGGGCACCGTCCCGGCCAATCGGCGGCAGTCTGCGCGGACGGCGGCCCCGGCAAACGGACGGTAACCATGCGTCATCCGTCCGACCGCGCCAACGACGACGGCGGCCGCTCCCCTGTTCGGGGAACGGCCGCCGTCGTGGTGCTGCGGAGGACTACTTGGAGTCGGCTGCCGCGGCTTCCTTGGCAGGAGCGTCGGCGGGCTTGTCAGCTGCCGGTGCGGCGGCCGGCTTGGGAGCCGGTGTCGCTGCGGCCACGAAGGCGCCGCGCGGGTTGTCCAGGTCCATCAGCTGCGTGGTGTCGCGGCCGAGGAAGAGCTGCCAGAACCAGCCGGAGATCACGCGGATCTTGCGTTCCACCGTCGGCATGGCCAGCCCGTGGTAGCCACGGTGTGCCAGCCAGGCCAGCGGGCCCTTGAGGCCGATGCGGCCGATCAGGTTGATGTTGGCCACGCCCTTCCATTCGCCGAAGCCGGCGACGGCGCCCAGGTTCTTGTGCTTGTAGTCCTTGAGTTCCTTGCCCCAGCGGGAAGCCCACAGGTTCTTGGCAAGGCGCTTGGCCTGGCGCAGTGCGTGCTGGGCGTTCGGCACGCAGGTGCCGTCCGGCAGACCGCTGCCCGTGAGGTCCGGCACGGCCGCGACGTCGCCGGCGGCCCAGGCGTTCTCGATGATGCCCTCGTCGCCCGAGATGCGCAGGTCTGCGAGGACGCGGACGCGGCCGCGGGGCTCCAGCGGGAAGTCGGTGGAGCGGACCATCGGGTTGGCCTGCACACCGGCGGTCCACACGAGGGTGTCGGACTCGAATTCCTGTGCGGGGGTCTTGTCCGGCAGGTTGATGAGCTTGATCGCGCCCTCGGCGTTGTCCAGCGAGGTGTTCAGCAGGACCTCGATGCCGCGGCTGCGCAGGTGCTCTACGACCCACTCGGCCTGCTTGGCGGTGACCTCGGGCATGATGCGGCCCATGGCCTCGACCAGGACGAAGCGGACTTCCTCCTGCTTGATGCGCGGGTTCTTCTTGACCGCGGCGCGGGCCAGGTCTTCCATTTCGGTGATGCACTCGATGCCGGCGAAGCCGCCGCCGACGACGACGAAGGTCAGGGCGCGGGCGCGCTCGACCGGGTCGGTCATCAGGGAGCCGGTTTCGATGCGCTCCAGCACGCCGTTGCGCAGGGCGACAGCTTCTTCGATGGTCTTCAGGCCGATGCCCTTTTCCGCGAGGCCCTTGATCGGGAAGGTGCGGGTGATGGCGCCGGCAGCCAGCACGACGTCGAAGTACGGGATCTCGAAGTTCTCGCCGCCGTCGGCGGGAGCCACGACCGCGGTGCGGTTGACGTGGTCAATCGAGACGACGCGGCCCTCGATCAGTTCGGTCTGCTTGAGGTGCCTGCGGTGCGAGACGACGGCGTGGCGTGCCTCGATGTTGCCGCCGGCGACCTCCGGCAGGAACGGCTGGTAGGTCATGTAGGGCAGCGGGTCGACGACGGTGACGATGCCACCGGCGTTTGCGATCTTCTTCTGCAGTTTGAGGGCTACGTACAGGCCGACGTACCCGCCGCCGACGACGAGTACCCTGGGACGGTCCTGGAGCTGAGGAGTGGATGCCATGCGTCCAGAATACCGCACTTTGTGAAAACCTTCACTAACTATCGGGCGACGTCACATTCTCCGGCCCGGGCACGGCGTCGCCGCCCTCCGCGGCGGGTCCGCGGACGGCCCGGCGGAGCTGGATGGCGGCGCCCGCGATGATGCAGACGAAGAGCCCGCCGAAGCCGAGAACCACCATGGCGGGGACGGCGGTGTCGGCCGGCGAGGGGGCCTCGGCCACCGGGACGGTGGCCTCCGGCAGGGTGGGGGCGGCACTGGACGGGGTGGGCAGCGCTGCCGGCGCGGAGCTGGCCGGGATGCCCCGCCGGTGCACCCGGATCCAGTCGGAAATGGACCCCAGCGGGTTGACCGTGGTCTCCGGAACGTCGGCCTTCAGTGCGGCCTCGGCATCGAGCACGCCGAAGCCGTACAGCGGGTCTTTGCCCGGGGCTCCGGCGTCCTTGGCGGTGCTGACAATCCGGTTGATCACCTGGCTGGCCGGCATGTCCGGCCATTTGGACCGGATCAGGGCGGCGACGCCGGCGACGATGGGGGTGGCCCCGGAGGTGCCGGCCCATTCGGCGTAGCCGCCGCCGGGCAGTCCGCCGATCAGGTTTTCGGCCGGCGCCGCGACACCGATACTGATGCCCTGGGACGAGGAATCGATGCTCGCCGCGCCCTTGCGGTCCAGTCCGGCCACCGTGAGAACGCCGGGTATGGTCGCCGGGGCGCCCACCTGGACATTGCCGCCCACCCGGTTGCCCGCGGCCGCGACGATGACGACGTCCTTTTGTTCGGCGTACAGGAAGGCGGCGTCCCAGCTCTGCGGCCACTCCGGGGAGGTGCTGCCGAGCGAGATGTTGATGACCCGGGCGCCGTTGTCCACGGCCCAGCGGACCGCGGCGGGGATCTGGTCCTGGTCGCTCTTGCCGCCCGGGTTGGCCGATCCCAGCCAGGTGGAAACCGAGAGGATCTGGGCCTCCGGCGCCACCCCCACGATCCCGTCGGGACCTGGCCCCGGACTGGGCGTCGGGCTGGGTGTCGGGCTGGGGCCCGGGCTGGCACCGGGGGTCGCCATGGGCGCGGGGGGCTGGTGGCCCCGGCCGGCGAGCATGGTGGCCACCAGGGTGCCGTGCTCGGGTTTGGCGCCGATGCTCTTCTGGCCGTCGGGGGCGCCGGCTCCGGAGATGTCCGCTCCCCCGGCCAGGACGCCGGCGAGGTCCGCGTGTTTGCCGTCAACGCCGCTGTCGATCACGGCAACCTTGACGCCGGCGCCCTTGGAGACGTCCCAGGCCTTGGTGATCCCGGATTCGGCCAGCCAGTACTCCTTGTCGCGGGTGCTGTCCGCGTAGGCCGCGGGGGCCACCGACAGTGCGGCGGCGGCGCTGGCGCCGGCGAGGGCCGCGGCGATGAGTGCCGAGGCGGTCCGGCGGAGCCGGGCTGTTGCTCTGGTCATTCGGGTCCAATCGGCGCTCCTGCTGCCGGTGCCGCAGCGTGGCGCTAGGGCTAGCTGATGCTCAGGGCAATTCCGTCAAGAATATCGTGTTCACTGGTGACGGCTGTGGTGATGCGGCCGTCGGTTGCGTCCCTGAGCCGTTCCAGCACGCGCCGCCAGACCAGTCCCCCGGCGCCGATCACGTCGACCCGGCCCGGGTGCAGGTACGGCAAGGCCGCCCTGCGGTCCCGCGGCATCTCCAGCAGCGACGTGCAGGCCGCACTGACGGTGTCCAGGTCCAGTTCGGTGCCGTGGATGGCCGCCGGCGAGTATTCCGGCAGCTTCAGCGCGTGGGCGGTGATGGTGGTGACGGAGCCGGCCACGCCGATCACGGCCACGGCACGGTCCAGCGGCACGGTCTTCGCGGCCTCGTCGATGGCCGCGTCGACGTCGGCGATGGCGGCGGCTGTCTGTTCGGCCGTCGGCGGGTCCGCTTTCAGGTGCCGTTCGGTCATCCGGACGCAGCCGACGTCGACCGAGCGGGCGGCGATCACGCCGTCGGCGTCGCCCAGGACGAACTCGGTGCTGCCACCGCCCAGATCCACGACCAGGACGGGGTCCTTGCCCCGCGAGGGCAGTACGCTGCTGGCGCCGGCGAAGGACAGCGCGGCTTCCTCGTCGCCGGTGATGACTTCGGGTTCGACGCCGAGCAGTTCCCGGACGCCGTCGATGAAGACCTGGCGGTTGCGGGCATCGCGGGTGGCCGAGGTGGCGACGAAACGGATCTTCCCGGCCCCGTGCCGGCGGATCAGCTCCGCGTAGTCGCGGGTGGCGGCGAGGGTCCGGTCCAGCGCCTGCTGGGCGAATTCACCGGTGGCGTCCACGCCCTGGCCCAGCCGGACCACACGCATTTCACGCACGACGTCGGTGAGTTTGGGCGCGGCGGGGTCGGTGCCGTCCACGTCCGCGATCAGCAGGCGGATGGAGTTGGTGCCGCAGTCGATGGCGGCGACGCGGCTCACTGGGCCGCCCCGTCGGCCGGAACGG
>DASSXE010000035.1:0-3329 GCA_035704125.1 Arthrobacter sp. | reverse complement strand
TTCTGCGCCAGGCAGCCGCCGACGGCGATCTGCATCCCGGGGTTGGCGGCCTTGACCGGCGCCAGGATGCCGAGGTTGCCGTAGAGCTTATTGTCGGCGTTCTCGCGCACGGCGCAGGTGTTGAAGACGACGACGTCCGCGAGTTCGTCCTCGGACGGGACGTACCCGGCGGCCTCCAGCATGCCCGCCATCCGTTCGGAGTCGTGCACGTTCATCTGGCAGCCGAAGGTGCGCACCTGGTAGGTGCGGGCCGGGGCGGCGCTCCGCGGGCCGGCCGTCTCCGCCGCGGTGGCACCGGGAGACGTCGTCGAAGGGCTGTCGGCTGGGGAGGGGAAGGTCAAACTCACCTCATAAGGGTACCGGCTCGGCCTGTCCGCTTCCCGACGTCGCGCATCAGCCCGGTCAAGCTCAGGCCGGCGGCGCCAGGGTCAGGATTTCGGCTCCGCCGTCGGTGATCGCGATTGTGTGCTCGCTGTGCGCCGTCCGGCAGCCCGTGGCGCTGCGTAGCGTCCACCCGTCGGCGTCCGTGACGAGGCTGGCGGTGTCCGCCATGACCCAGGGCTCCAGGGCGAGCAGCAGCCCGGGGCGCAGGGTGTAGCCGCGGCCGGCGCGCCCGGTATTCGGTACGTGCGGGTCCTGGTGCATGGTCGATCCGATGCCGTGGCCGCCGAACTCGGTGTTGACCGGATACCCGGCCCCGCTGAGCACCGCGCCGATCGCGGCTGAGATATCGCCGATCCGGGCCCCCGGAACTGCCGCGGCGATGCCGGCGTCGAGGGCGCGCTCGGTCGCCTCGATCATCGCGATACTCCCGGCCGGCGCCGAGCTGCCCACGATGAAGCTGATCGCGGAATCTGCCGCCACTCCCGCCTTGGACACGGCGAGGTCGAGTGTGAGCAGGTCCCCCTCGGCAAGGTTGTAGTCGTGCGGGAGGCCGTGGAGGACGGCGTCGTTGACGGCGGTGCAGATGTAGTGGCCGAACGGGCCGCGGCCGAAGGAGGGGGCGTAGTCCACGTAGCAGGACTGCGCGCCGGCCTCGGCAATCATCTCCCGCGTCCACCGGTCCACGTCCAGGAGGTTTGTTCCGACCGAGGTGCGGTTCTTCACGGTCTGCAGGATGCGTGCCACCAGGGCGCCGGTCTCCCGGGCGCGGGCAAGTTCGGAGGCGTTGAGGATTTCAATCATCCAATAACTATACCGGTCATATTATCCCGATATGCTGTAGGGCATGGTCAGATTGCCGCTCACAGTCGAAGAGGTCGAGCGCGGGCAGCGTCTCGGCGCCCTGCTCCGGAATGCCCGCGGCGAACGCTCGATGCTGGACGTCGCGTTGTCCGCAGGCGTTTCCCCGGAGACGTTGCGGAAGATTGAGACCGGCCGCGTGGCTACTCCCGCTTTCCCGACGATCGCCGCCCTCGCCGGGGTCCTGGGGCTCTCGCTGGATTCGCTCTGGAACGCCGTCAACCAGACCGGCGACGCCACCGGCCGGGAGGCGGAAGCTGCCGGCCACGAACGGCAGGGCCCACCGGCGCGGCTGGCTTCCTAGGTCCCGGCGTCGACGTCCGGCCCGGCCGCGTCGAGGGCGGCGTCGAGGACTTCGCCGACGATGCGGAAGGCCTGGGCCGGCTGGTATCCCTTGCGCGCCAGCATGGACGCCAGCCGTCGGACAGCCTTGTCCCGCTCGGCCCGGTCCGCCAGGCCACGGACGGAGCGAAGCTTGCGTTCGACGAGTTCCCTGGCTGCGGATTCCTCGTCCTCGTCGCTGAGTTGCGCCAGCGCGGCGGAGGCTGCCTCTTCCGGGATGCCTTTCTCGGCCAGCTCACGGCGCAGGGCGCCCTTGGCGAGTTTTCGGTTCCGGGACCGGCTCCGCACCCACAGCTGGGCGAACTCGGCGTCGTCGACCAGCCGGACCTCCTCGAAGCGGTCGAGGACAGCCTCGGCCACGTCCTCGGGGATATTCCGTTCGGCCAGCTTGCGGGAAAGCTGCAGCCGGCTCTTGGCCGAACTGGTCAGCTGCCGCAGGACGATGGCACGGGCCACCGCCGCGGGATCGGCATCGGCATCCAGTTCGGGCGCCGGCCGGGCCGCCCGGGCTGACTTGCCCCGGCGCGGCGAACCGCTCCGGCCTTCCGCCCCGACGCCTGGCCCGGCGTCGTCAAAGACCTCGTCCGTTTCGTCGACAACGCGGCCGGGGCCAGGATTCCGGGAAGGGAATCCTGGCCCCGCGCGGCGTCGTCCAGCGGGAGCCGGAGGCCTAGAAGCCGTCAACGGCCTTCAGTTTCGGTGATTCTTCGGCGTCGGCGGCCTTGACCCCCACGCCGAGCTTCTCCTTGATCAGGCGCTCGAGTTCGGCGGCGAGCTCGGGGTTGTCACGCAGGAAGCGGCGCGAGTTCTCCATGCCCTGGCCCAGCTGGTCACCGTCGTAGGTGAACCAGGAACCCGACTTCTTGATCAGGCCGTGTTCGACACCCATGTCGATGATGCCGCCCTCGCGGGAAATGCCCTGGCCGTAGATGATGTCGAACTCGGCAATCTTGAAGGGCGGGGCCATCTTGTTCTTGACGATCTTCGCCTTGGTCCGGTTGCCGACCGAGTCGGCGCCCTCCTTGAGGGTCTGGATCCGACGGACATCGATGCGGATGGAGGCGTAGAACTTCAGCGCCTTACCACCGGTGGTGGTTTCCGGGGAACCGAAGAACACGCCGATTTTCTCGCGGAGCTGGTTGATGAAGATCGCGGTGGTCTTGGTCTGGCTCAGCCGGCCGGTGATTTTACGCAGCGCCTGGCTCATCAGGCGGGCCTGCAGGCCGACGTGGCTGTCGCCCATGTCGCCTTCGATTTCGGCGCGGGGCACCAGGGCGGCCACGGAGTCGATCACGATGACGTCCAGCGAGCCGGAACCAATCAGCATGTCCATGATTTCCAGCGCCTGCTCACCGGTGTCCGGCTGGGAGACGAGGAGCGCGTCGGTGTCCACGCCGAGTTTGGCGGCGTATTCCGGGTCCAGCGCGTGTTCGGCGTCGATGAAGGCGGCGATGCCGCCGAGGCGCTGGGCGTTGGCCACCGCGTGCAGTGCCACGGTGGTCTTACCGGAGGATTCGGGACCGTAGATCTCGACCACGCGGCCGCGGGGCAGGCCGCCAATTCCGAGGGCCACGTCCAGCGCGATGGAGCCGGTCGGGATGACCTCGATGGGCGCACGGACTTCATCGCCCAGGCGCATGACGGAGCCTTTGCCGAACTGCTTGTCAATCTGGGCAAGCGCTGCGTCGAGCGCCTTCTGGCGATCCGGGGCTGCGGCCATGATTCACACCTCTAATACTTTCTCG
>DASSXE010000381.1:0-2016 GCA_035704125.1 Arthrobacter sp. | reverse complement strand
GTCACCGACGAACACGCCGCCGCCCTGGACGCCTACCGCGAGCAGGTCAAGGCGCTCTCGGAGATCGAGCGCCAGTCCACCGAACGCGAGAAGACCGGCGTGTTCACCGGCCGCTACGCCGTAAACCCGCTCAACGGGGAGAAGCTGCCGGTCTGGGCCGCCGACTATGTCCTGGCCGACTACGGCACCGGCGCGATCATGGCCGTCCCGGCCCACGACCAGCGCGACCTGGACTTCGCCAAGACCTTCGACCTGCCGGTCCGCGCCGTCCTGGACACCGGCGAGGAGGACCCTGCGGTGTCCGGCACGGCGACCGCCGGCGAGGGCACCCTGATCAACTCCGGTGAACTGGACGGGCTGCCGAAGGCCGAGGCCATCCCGGCCGCGATCAAGATCCTGCAAGAGCTGGGCACGGGCGAGAAGTTCGTGAACTTCCGGCTGCGTGACTGGCTGCTGAGCCGGCAGCGGTTCTGGGGCACCCCCATCCCGATCATCCACTGCCCGTCCTGCGGCGAGGTGACGGTACCGGACGACCAGTTGCCGGTGACCCTGCCCGAAGACCTGCGCGGCGAGGACCTGTCCCCGAAGGGCACCTCCCCGCTGGCCGCCGCCGAGGCCTGGGTGAACGTGGAGTGCCCCTCCTGCCACGGGCCGGCCAAGCGCGACACGGACACGATGGACACCTTTGTGGACTCGTCCTGGTACTTCCTGCGGTTTGTCTCCCCGGAGTACACCGAGGGACCGTTCGATCCGGCGAAGATCAACGACTGGATGCCGGTGGGGCAGTACGTCGGCGGTGTGGAGCACGCCATCCTGCACCTGCTGTACGCCCGCTTCTTCACCAAGGTCATCCACGATCTGGGCCTGATCGAGGCGGACGAGCCCTTCCGTGCGCTGCTGAACCAGGGCCAGGTGCTCAACGGCGGCAAGGCCATGAGCAAGTCCCTCGGCAACGGCGTGGACCTGGGCGAACAGCTGGACAAGTACGGCGTCGACGCCGTGCGGCTGACCATGATCTTCGCCTCCCCGCCCGAGGACGACGTCGATTGGGCGGACGTGTCGCCGTCGGGCTCCGCGAAGTTCCTGGCCCGCGCCTGGCGCCTCGGCCAGGACGTCACCAGCGAACCCGGCGTCGACTACGCCACCGGTGACCGGGCGCTGCGCACCGTCACCCACCGCACCATCGCCGATGCCCAGGCCCTGTTGGACGCCAACAAGTTCAACGTGGTGGTGGCGAAGCTGATGGAACTGGTCAACGCGACCCGCAAGACCATCGATGCCGCCGGCGGCGCCGGCGGAGCGGACCCGGCCGTCCGGGAAGCCGTCGAAGCCGTCGCGGTGATCCTCAGCCTCTTCGCCCCCTACACGGCCGAAGACCTGTGGAACGTCCTGGGCCACCCGGCCTCGGTGGCCGACGCCGGCTGGCCGGCGCACGATCCGGCACTGCTGGTGCAGGACACGGTGACCGCGGTCGTACAGGTCCAGGGGAAGGTCCGTGACCGGCTGGAGGTGTCCCCGGGTATCTCCGAGGACGAACTGCGCGAGCTGGCGTTGGCCTCCGAGAACGTCCAGCGGGCCATGGATGGCCGGGGGATCCGCACCGTGATCGTGCGGGCGCCTAAACTGGTCAACATCGTCCCGGCCTAGCCGGACGGGCGTTATGCTCTAACCGGCCGCCGGCGTTCCGCCGGCGGCCGGACCACATTCCAGGGGGTGTTTCGTGCCGGACCGTGAGCCTCCGGGCTGGCCGTGGCTGCGCGAGCGCCTGATCCGGCTGCGCCGGACCACGCGCCCCGGCGCCCCTGCCGAGATCGCGGCCGTCCCGGTTGTGCGGACCGCAGTGGTTACCGATTCCGCGGCGGCACTGCCGGCATCGTGGGTCCGCGACTTCACCGCGGACGGCCGCCTGACGGTGGTTCCGATGCCCGTCATGGTCGGAGCCGAAATTTTTGGTGAGGGCGAGGACGACATTGCCGAGACCATCGCCGTCGCCCTGGCCGGCGCGGTACCCGTCCG
>DASSXE010000337.1:0-3384 GCA_035704125.1 Arthrobacter sp. | reverse complement strand
CCCGTCGAGCTGGGCGACCCGCTGCCGCAGGCCGAAAGGGCCAGGACGGACGCAGCCGCCAGCAACGAAATAATACGACGTCTCATGTTCACTCCTATGTGCACACCGGCGTGGGAAGTTCTGGCCCCAAACCCGTTTGTTCGCTTTTCGAACAAACGTTCAAAGAATAAGTCTGTTTCAAGACTACTGTGAGGTCAACCACATCCGGCGCATTGTTACGGCTCCGAGACAGGGCCTCACCACGGCCCCCGCCTGCGCCCGGAGACAGCAATGCGGGGCCACTCCCGGCCCGGCCGGATATGCCGGACGGGCCAGGAGTGACCCCGCGAAGTGGTGCTGCGGTACTGCTGCTAGGAGCGGGTCACCTTCTCCGCGCTGACTGCCTCGTGCTGCCGGGCGGTGCCGCCGTCCACGGACGCACGGGCCTCGGCGAACTTCTCGTTGAGGCGGGAGTGGCGGCGGCCGTAGGCGAAGTAGATGATGATGCCGATGACCAGCCAGATGGCGAAGAAGATCCAGGTCTCGACGGCCAGGTTCGTCATCAGGTACAGGCACAGGACGGCCGAGACGACCGGGACCACCTTGCCGAACGGTACGCGGAATGACGGCTTGAGGTCCGGGCGCTTCTTCCGCAGGACCAGGATTCCCAGGCTGACCATCACGAAGGCGGACAGCGTGCCGATGTTGATCATTTCCTCGAGCAGGTCCACCTTGGTCAGGCCGGCCACCACGGCAACCGCCGAGCCGCAGATGATCTGCAGCCGGGCCGGCGTGGCCCGGATGGTGCTGGTCTTGGACAGCGAACGCGGCAGCAGCCCGTCGCGGCTCATGGCCAGGACCACCCGGGACAGGCCCATCAGCAGCACCATGATCACGGTGGTGAGGCCGACCAGCGAGCCGAAGGCGATGACCTTGGCGGCGTCGTTGTTTCCGACCGCTTCGAAGGCGGTGGTGAGCGTCGGGTTTTCCGCCTCGGCCAGCTTGCTGTACGACACCATTCCGGTGAGGGCGAGCGAGACCAGGATGTAGAGCACGGTGACGATGGCCAGGCCGCCAAAGATGCCGCGGGGCAAGGTCTTCTGCGGGTTCTTCACCTCTTCGGCCGAGGTGGCGACGACGTCGAAGCCGATGAATGCGAAGAACACGAGGGCAGCGCCGGCGAAAATGCCCATGGTGCCGTACTGCGCGGGGGCTGCCCCGGTGAGGAAGCCGAAGAAGGACTGCTTGAGCACGTCGGTGGCGCCGGTGCCGCCGGTGGGCTGGGAGGTGGGAACGAACGGGGCGTAGTTCTCGAACTTGACGTAGCTGAAGCCGACCACGATCACGAACAGGACGACGGCGATCTTAATCAGCGTGAAGACGTTGCCGACGCGGGCGGACAGCTTTGTCCCCAGCACCAGCAGCACGGTGAAGATGGCGACAATCAGGAAGGCGCCCCAGTACAGGTCGACGCCGGCCACCGAGACCGACGGCGGAACGTCCAGTCCCATCAGCGCGAACACCTTGCTCAGGTAGATGCCCCAGTACTTGGCGATCACGGCGCCCGCGGTGAACAGTTCCAGGATGAGGTTCCAGCCGATGATCCAGGCCAGCACCTCGCCCATTGTTGCGTACGTGAAGACGTAGGCGGAGCCGGCCACCGGGATGGCAGTTGCGAATTCCGCGTAGCACATGATCGCCAGCGCACAGGTGACGGCCGCGATGCCGAAGGAGAGGGTGACGGCCGGGCCGGCGAAGTTCGCCGCAGCCTTGGCCCCGACCGAGAAGATACCGGCGCCGACGGCAACGGCGACGCCCATAATCATCAGGTCCCAGGTGCTGAGTGAACGTTTGAGCTTGCGCCCGGGCTCATCAGCGTCGGCCATCGACTGCTCAACGGTTTTGGTCCGGAAAAGATTCATAGGAAGGTCCAAGGTCTCGGTAGCGGGGCAAAACGGACCTATTTATAGTAGTGTCCATCCACTGGACGGCCGCTTTAATCCCACATGCTGAGACGTTGGAGGACCCCCTCAGACCGGCCAGTCCATCAGGGTGGAACGGATCAGGAAGCGCTTTCCCTCCGGCGCCTCCACCGAGAAACCGCTGCCGCGGCCGGGGACCACGTCGACGGTCAGGTGCGTGTGGCTCCAGTAGTTGAACTGTTCCCGGGACATCCAGAACTCCAGCGGCTGCGGCTCCGTCCCGCCGGGGGCGTGCTCGGCGATGTCGAACAGGCCCAGCAGGACGTCCGAACTGCCGGTGATGAACTCCCCCGCCGGATAACACATCGGGGAAGAACCGTCGCAGCAGCCGCCGGACTGGTGGAACATCAGCGGTCCGTGCTGCTGCCAGAGCTTGCGCAGCAGTTCGACGGCCTCGGGGGTCAGCGCCACCCGGGAGAAGTCCTCGCCGGGCTGCGTGGCTGCGGCGTCGAGCACGGGCTGGGACATCGGAGGCTCCTGGGTCGGGCGGGAAATGCCGGTTGGTGAAACGGGGTGGCGGGGCGGGCCTGTCGGGCCGCCCCGCCACCGCTGCGGTTTAGAAGAAGCCGAGCTTGTTTTCGCTGTAGCTGACCAGGAGGTTCTTGGTCTGCTGGTAGTGGTCGAGCATCATGGCGTGGTTCTCGCGGCCGATGCCGGAGGACTTGTAGCCGCCGAACGCCGCTCCGGCCGGGTAGGCGTGGTAGTTGTTGACCCACACCCGGCCGGCCTGGATCTCGCGGCCGGCACGGTAGGCCACATTGCCGTTGCGGGACCAGACGCCGGCGCCGAGGCCGTACAGCGTGTCGTTGGCGATGCCCATGGCGTCGTTGTAGTCGCTGAACCGGGTCACGGACACAACGGGACCGAAGATCTCCTCCTGGAAGATCCGCATCTTGTTGTGGCCCTCGAAGATGGTCGGCTGGACATAGTAGCCGCCGGCGAGGTCGCCGGACAGCTCCGCGCGGGCGCCGCCGGTGAGTGCCTTGGCACCCTCCTGCCTGCCGATGTCGATGTAGGAGAGGATCTTCTCCAGCTGGTCGTTGGAGGCCTGGGCGCCGAGCTGGGTGTCGGTGTCCAGCGGGTTGCCCTGGATGATCTTCTGGGTGCGGGCCAGGGCGTCGGCCATGAAGGAGTCGTAGATGCCTTCCTGGACCAGGGCGCGGGACGGGCAGGTGCAGACCTCGCCCTGGTTGAACGCGAAGAGAGTGAAGCCCTCCAGGGCCTTGTCGTAGAAGGCGTCGTTCGTGTCGGCCACATCGTTGAAGAAGATGTTGGGGCTCTTGCCGCCGAGTTCCAAGGTGACCGGGATCAGGTTCTGGGACGCGTACTGGCTGATCAGGCGGCCGGTGGTGGTCTCGCCGGTGAAGGCGATCTTGCGGATCCGCGGGCTGGAGGCGAGCGGCTTGCCGGCTTCCACGCCGAA
>DASSXE010000293.1:0-2162 GCA_035704125.1 Arthrobacter sp. | reverse complement strand
CGCTCGGCGGGGGCGGCATGTTCGTCCAACAAATCAGGGTCTGCGGCCACCTCGCGGAGGGCGATCGCGCCGTCGTCGGGCACCAGGGAGTCCCGGGTGACGTCGGCTGCCAGCAGGGAGACGGTCCCGAGCCCGCAGGCGTAGGGAAGTTCGGGCAGGGCGGCAGCGAGCGCCAGCCCGGCGCGGATCCCCACGGACGTGTCCAGGGCTGAGCTGACGACGGCGGGCAGGCCGGCCTGCGCCACGATCTCCAGGGCCCTCCGCACGCCGCCCAGCGGTGCCACCTTGACCACAATCAGATCCGCGGCGCCGGCGCGGGCCACCTTCAGCGGGTCCTCTTCCTTGCGGACGCTCTCATCCGCGGCGATCAGCACCGGGACGCCCGCGGACCGCAGCCGCCGGCGCACCGCGGCCAGCCCGGCGATGTCTGGCACGGGCTGTTCGGCGTATTCGAGTCCGACGCCGGAGAGCCGGGTCAGCGCCTCGACCGCGGTTTCGATGTCCCAGCCGCCGTTGGCGTCCACCCTGATCGCGGCGTCCGGCAGGGCAGCGCGCACCGCGGCGACCCGTGCGGCGTCGTCGTCCAGGCTCTGCCCGGCCTCGGCGACCTTGATCTTGACGGCGTCCACCCGGCCGAAGCGGGCCAGGATCTCCGGCACCCGGGCGGCCGGGACCGCGGGAACCGTGGCGTTGACCGGGATGCTGGTCCGCAAGGGCTCCGGGAAGCCCTGCCAGCCGGCCTCGATAGCGGCGGCCAGCCAGCGGGACGCCTCCGCGTCGCCGTACTCCGGGAACGGGCAGAATTCGGCCCAGCCCGCCGGGCCGCGGAGCAGCAGCGCCTCACGCCGGGTGATGCCGCGGAACTTCACCCGCATGGGCAGGCTGACCACCCGTGCCGTGTCCAGGAGCTCGTCAAGGGCGGGGAGCTGCACCGGCTAGCCCACCGTCGAGTCGGTCAGATGTGTCACGTCGGCGAGCCACGGGAAGACGGCCTGCACCAGTATCAGCAGCACGCCCGCCAGAATTGCCGCGGAGAGCAGGATCCTCACCCAGAGTGGACCCGGGAGGTGCCGAAATAGCCACGCATACATGGTCTAACCCTTTCCCTGCAGCGCTGCGAGCTGCTTGGCGATAGCGGCCGGCGGTCCCGCACTGAGCGGTTGCCAGGAGTCAAAGACCGAGTACGCGACAATGCGCTCCTCGGAGCCGAAGCGCGGGTTGCAGCTGGTCATGGTCAGCAGCCGCTGGTCAGCTTGGGCGCCGCGCTGTGTCGGCACCGGCAGGAGGACATCGACGCGGTCCGGCAGAACGATTTCATCGTTGCGGAAGACGTAGGTGTAGAAGCCGTCGGCGGTCTGGACGTAGATCTTGTCGCCGGGCACCAGGGTGTGGATGTTATCCAAAACCGCACCGTGGGTCTGGCGGTGGCCGGCGAGCACGAAGTTGCCCACACCGCCGGGCATCGTGGTCCCCTCGTAGTGACCCAGGCCCAGGGTGTCGATAACGTCCCGACTGGTGCCTTCGATCAGCGGCCGGCTGTACTCGGCTCCGAAGCGGGGAATGTAGACCACACCGATGGCCTGACCGTGGGCGGGGGCCTTCCCCACCGGCACCTCAACGGGGGCTCCGGGGGTTGCGGGAGGCGCCGGGGACGGTTGGCCACCAGGAGGGCTGCTTGGGAGCGGGACCTGGTGCTGTTGCACGAACTGTTTCACGGCAGCGCCCTGAACGGCGTCCGCTTCGACGTTGGTCCACCACAATTGCCAGGCGACGAAGAGTACGGCGATGACGCCCAAGGTGATCAGCAGTTCGCCCACCACCTGGACGGCCATCAGCGAACGACGGCGGGCGGGGCGCGGCGCCGAGGGGGCAGGCTCGGCCGTACGGTTCAGTACCTTCGACATTCCACTCCTGTTGACTACCGCTGGGGGCTGCCGACGAAGCAGCGGCCGTTCGAAAGCACCGGCAGTACTGACGATTCCACCGCTCCGGCCCGGATCTGACCCAACACGCAGGCCCCCGCGTCCAGGACGCCGACCTCGACGGCGTCCGCGGCGAGGCCGGTGGGGGTGCGGGAGTCAGAGACTTCTACGGCGGCGGGGGCGAATCCTGCCGCGGCCAGGCTTGCCCTGATCTGGTCCCGGCTTGGTTGCGGGTTTTGC
>DASSXE010000306.1:0-6894 GCA_035704125.1 Arthrobacter sp. | reverse complement strand
ACGCTGCCGGATTCGAGGCTGAGCAGGAAGACCGGGGTCAGCACCGCGCTGGAGAGGGCGCCGTAGATGAACACCGGCTTGCGGCCGATCCGGTCGGCCAGCTTGCCGAAGAGCGGCTGGGTGCCGAGGGCGACCAGGTTGGCGCCGACCACCAGCCACAGCGTCACGGTGCCGTCCACGTTGGCGACGTTCTTGGCGTAGGCGATGGCGAGCGTGCCGAAGACCGTGGAGACCGCGGCGATGAAGGCGCAGGCCACGACGCGCAGGACGTCGCGCCAGTGGTGCTTGAGCAGGTCGGCGACCGGGAGCTTGGAGATCTGGGCGTTCTTCTGCGCTTCCTCGAAGGCCGGCGGCTCGTGCAGGGTGCGGCGGATAAAGAACGCCACCACCACCACGACAGCGCTCAGCCAGAACGGGATGCGCCAGCCGATGCCGTACTTGACCTCGTCCGGCAGGGTCAGGACGGGGATGAAGACCAGGGCGGCGAGGATCTGGCCGCCCTGGGTGCCGGTCAGGGTCCAGGAGGTGAAGAACGAGCGGCGGTTGTCCGGGGCGTGTTCGAGGGTCATGGAGGAGGCGCCGGCCTGCTCGCCGGCGGCGGAGAGCCCCTGGCAGAGGCGGGCGATGACCAGGAGCACCGGAGCCCACCAGCCCACGGTTTTGAAGTCCGGCAGGCAGCCGATCACGAAGGTGGAGGCGCCCATCAGCACCAGGGTGAACATCAGGACCTTGCGGCGGCCCACCCGGTCACCGAAGTGGCCCAGGATGACGGCGCCGACCGGCCGGGCGACGTAGGCGAAGCCGAAGGTCGCAAAGGACATGATGGCGGCGTTGGCGTCGGCATCGGGGAAGAAGACTTTCGGAAAGATCAGGGCGGCGGCGGAACCAAAGATGAAGAAGTCGTAGTACTCGACGGCGCTGCCGAGGAAGCTGGCGAGTGCTGCCTTCTTTGGTGTCCCGGCCGGCACGGCGGTGCCCGGCGTCGTAGACGGGAGAGTCTGGCTCATGGTGTTCCTTCGGGGTGACGGCGTTGTCGGGGATGGATCAGGAGGGGGCCGAGCCGGCCGCTGGCTTCCCGGGTGCGGCAGCCGATGGGCCCGGAATAGACCCGGACTAAGTAGCCATATGGTGGGAGCTACTTGTGTGATGTAGCAAGCATGGCTGTGAGCGCGATCACCTGTCAAGAAAAATATTCACGATCTAGCAATAGCTCTCACATTGTGAGAGCATCGAGTTATGAGTGTGAACCACGACACAGCCCCGGACCTCGCCGTCGAGGATCCGGACGCGGCCCAGAAGAAGCCCGCCCGGCAGCCCCGGGATGAATCACGGACGGACATGGTGGGCAAGGCCCTTGGGCTGCTGGTCCTGCTGGGGGACGAGCCCCGCGGCGCCAGCGCCGCCGAGCTGTCCCGGCGGGCCGAACTGCCGTTCAGCACCACCTACCGGCTGCTCGGCTCGCTGACCCGGGACGGCTTTGTGGACTATGAGCCGGACGGCCGCCGCTACCACCTGGGTCTGCGCGTTTTCCAGCTGGGCCAGCGGGTCTCCAACCACCACGGCTTCGCCGGCACCTCGCTGCCGATCCTGCGGCGGGTGACCGAGGAGACCGGGGAGGCGACCATCCTGTCCGTGCGCGACGGCACCCACCACCTCACCGTCAACAAGGTGGACGGGCCGCAGACCTTCCGGGTCACCTCCGATCCGGGCCACCTCGGGGCGCTGCACACCACCTCGGTCGGCAAGGCCCTCGTCGCCTTCGCCGATGACGCCACCCGGGACCAGCTCCTGGCGGAGCTGGTCCTCGAGCCGCTGACGGAGCGTTCGATTACGGACCGGGATGCTTTCCGGACCGAAATCGAGCTGGTCCGCCGGCGCGGCTACGCCACCATGGACGAGGAAAATGAGCTCGGCATGCGTGCCGTCGCGGTCCCGGTGTTCAACGCCCAGGGCCACGCCTTCGCCTCGCTGGCCACCGCGGTGCCGGTGTTCCGGATGGGCATGGAGGCCCTCGTGGCGCTGGTGCCGCTGTTGCAGGCGGCCGCCGCCGAGCTGTCCGCCAGGCTTCCGCAGCAGTAATTCTGTTCGCCATAAGAACACAAGTGCATTATGTGAACACTTGCAGTAATGTAACCCCTATCACCCGGCCCGCGGCTTCGACCAGCGTGGCCCACCGGGTGCCGTTGTCAAAGGAGCTAGACGGATGAGCAATCGAGCGGAGTCCTTCCTCGTAGGCCTCGTGGGTGATGGCGTCACGCCCTCCCTGACGCCGCCCATGCACGAACGGGAGGGGGACGTGCAGGGACTGCGGTACCTCTACCGCCCCGTCGACCTCACCGACCTGGGACTGCCGGGGGCCGCCGTCGGAGATCTCCTGACCAGCGCCCACCGCCTCGGCTTCAACGGCCTGAACATCACCCACCCCTGCAAGCAGCTGGTGCTGGACTACCTGGACGAGATCTCACCGGATGCCCGGCGGCTCGGCGCGGTCAACACCGTGACCATCCGCGACGGACGCTTCACCGGCCACAACACCGATTTTTCCGGCTTCGCCTCGGCCCTCGCCACCGGCCTGCCGGATGCCAGGCTGGACCGCGTGGTCCAGCTCGGCGCCGGCGGCGCGGGCTCCGCCGTCGCCTACGCCCTGCTCACCGCCGGCGTCCGCGAACTGGACCTGGTGGACACCGACCCGGAGCGCAGCGCCGCCCGCGCGGCCGAGCTGGCGGGCTTCTTCCCCGGATCGCGGGTCACTGCGCGGACGACGGCGGACCTTGCCGCGCTGATGCCGCTCGCCGACGGGCTGGTGCACTGCACCCCGGTGGGGATGGCCGCCCATCCCGGCGTTCCGCTGGATCTGGCCCTGCTGGAGGCCCGGCACTGGGTGGCCGACATCGTGTATCGCCCGATCGAGACCGAACTGGTCCGGGAGGCCCGGGACCGGGGCTGCCGGGTACTGGACGGCGGCCGGATGGCAGTGGGCCAGGCCGCCGACGCGTTCCGCATCTTCACCGGCCGCGAGGCGGACGCTGACCGCATGCGAAGTCACTTCCTGGAGCTCGTCGCCGCCGAGGAGGTGGCGGCCTGATGCGCACCGGAATCGCCACCGTCTGCCTCTCCGGCACGCTGAAGGAGAAGATGCAGGCCTGCGCCATCGCCGGCTTCGACGGCATCGAAATCTTCGAGCAGGACCTTGTTACCTCCTCGCTCAGTCCCGAGGAGATCCGGGCGATGGCCGCGGACCTGGGCCTGACCCTGGACCTGTACCAGCCGTTCCGTGACTTCGACAGCGTCCCGGAGGAGCTGCTGGCCGGCAACCTGCGCCGTGCCGCGGCCAAGTTCCGGCTGATGTCCCGGCTCGGGATGGACACCATGCTGCTCTGCTCCAACGTGGCCACGGCGTCCATCGACGACGACGACCTCCGGGCGGCCCAGCTGGCCCGGCTGGCCGAACTCGCCGGGGAGCACGGCGTGCGCGTCGCCTACGAGGCCCTCGCCTGGGGAAAGTACGTCAACGACTACGAGCACGCCCACCGCCTGGTGGAACGGGTGGACCACCCGAACCTCGGCACCTGCCTGGATTCCTTCCACATCCTGTCCCGCGACTGGGACACCGCACCGATCGAGCAGTTCGACCCGGGGAAGATCTTCTTCGTCCAGGTCGCGGATGCGCCGAAGCTGTCCATGGACGTGCTCTCCTGGAGCCGGCACTACCGGGTCTTTCCGGGCGAGGGCCAGTTCGAACTCGCCAAGTTCATGGGCCACGTGGTGCGTGCCGGCTATTCCGGCCCGGTCTCGCTGGAGGTTTTCAACGACGTCTTCCGGCAGTCCGACGTCGAGCGCACCGCCGTCGATGCCATGCGTTCGTTGATCTGGCTCGAGGAACAAACCGCCAAGTGGCTGGCCGCCAACCCGTCCCCGGACGACGCCGCCGGCAGCCGGGGAAGCGCGGGCCGGCGGCGGCACGTCATGGAACTGGCCACCCTGCCCCGGGTGGCGGAGCCCGCCGGGTTCAACTTCGCCGAGGTGCGCGCCACCGACACCGCGGCGCTGGAAAGCCTGCTGGGGCAGCTGGGCTTCGGCTTCAACGGCCGGCACCGCAGCAAGAACGTGCAGCTGTGGACCCTTGGCCAGGCACGGGTCATCATCAACGAGGACGCCCCCGCCCCGGCGGAAACGGCCATCGCCGCCGTCGGCTTCGACGTCGATTCGCCCGTCCTGGCGGCGGCGCGAGCACGGCAGCTGAAGGCCCCCGCCGTGCCGCGCAGCAGCAAGGCGAACGAGGAGGTCTTCCAGGGCTTCGCCGCGCCGGATTCCACCGAGATCTTCCTCTGCCAGGGCAACCCGGACGGCACCGCCGCCTGGGTGGACGAGTTCGGTGCCGGCTCCGGCCCGGCCGCCGGGACCCGGGCCGTGATCGACCACGTCAACCTGGCCCAGCCCTGGCAGCACTTCGACGAGGCGGTCCTCTTCTACACCAGTGCCCTGGCCCTGCAGCCGCAGCCGTATGCGGAGGTCGCGAGCCCCACCGGCCTGGTCCGCTCCCAGGTGATGACCACCCGGGACCGGGGCGTGCGGCTGGTGCTGAATCTGGCGCCGCTGCACCAGCAGGAGGGCCACCCGGAGACCGCCGGCGCGGCCCCTGCCGTGCCGCGCCGGACCTTCCAGGAACACATCGCCTTCGCGGTGGAGGACCTGGTAGCCACCGCCCGGGATGCCAGGGCCCGCGGCCTGGACTTCCTGCGCATCCCGGCGAACTATTACGAGGACCTGGACGCCCGCTTCGACCTCGATCCGGACTTCCTGGCCACCCTGCGGGAGCTGAACCTGCTCTACGACCGGGACGCCGACGGCGAGTTTCTGCACTTCTACACCGCCACCGTCGGCAGCGTGTTCTTCGAAATGGTGGAGCGCCGCGGCCGCTACGACGGGTATGGTGCCCCCAACGCACCGGTCCGTCACGCCGTCCAGTATGACCACCTGCACCAGCTCACCCGCATGTCCTGACCGCAACAGTCTGACCTACCCACCCGACCATCAACAGACAGCACCGACCCCGCACCATGAAAGGAGGCTGCAGTGCCTGAAGAAATCAACCGCGAGACGTTCAACGCGGACCCGCTCACCGAGGACGTGTCCGATGCAGCGACGCAGGCCCCGGCAGAAACCAAGGCCGTCCCCGCCCTGGACACCGCCGCCGAGTCCCAGCACATTCTCAGCGACGAGATGCAGGCCCTCGGCGCGGCCTACGCCCAGGCCCGCGCGAACGGGGCCGCCGCCGAGATCCAGCCGCGTCTGGACTACCCCCCGTACCGCAGCAGCATCCTCCGCCACCCCACCAAGAGCCTTCAGCACGCGGACCCGGAGACCATCGAACTTTACTCACCGGCGTTCGGGCACATGGACGTGCACGCACTGGAATCGGACCTCACCATCCAGCACAACGGCGAGCCGCTTGGCGAACGGATCGTCGTCTCCGGCCGGGTGCTCGACGGCGACGGCCGGCCGGTCGCGGGCCAGCTGGTGGAGATCTGGCAGGCCAACTCCGCCGGCCGCTACATCCATAAACGGGACCAGCACCCGGCCCCGCTGGACCCGAACTTCACCGGCGTCGGACGCTGCATCACCGGCGCGGACGGCTCCTACAGCTTCACCACCATCAAGCCCGGCGCCTATCCGTGGAAGAACCACCTGAACGCCTGGCGCCCCGCGCACATCCACTTCTCGCTCTTCGGCCAGGAGTTTACCCAGCGGATCGTGACGCAGATGTACTTCCCGGGCGACCCGCTCTTCGCCCTGGATCCGATCTACCAGTCGATTGTGGACCAGGACGCGCGGGACCGGCTGGTCGCCACGTACAACCACGACCAGACCAAACCGGAATGGGCGCTGGCCTACAACTGGGACATCGTCCTGACCGGCTCCAAGCGGACCTGGACCGAAAACGAAGCCCTCGGCGCAGACGGTGAACAAAGTGAATAGGAGCGGCATGCGTAAATTGACCCCCACGCCCGGCCAGACCGTCGGCCCGTTCTACGGCTACGCCCTGCCCTACGCCAAGGACCGCGAACTGCTGCCACCGGGCACCCCGGGGTCGGTCCGGCTGCAGGGCACCGTCTACGACGGCGCCGGCCACCCCGTCCCGGACGCCATCCTGGAGATCTGGCAGGCCGATGCAGAGGGCAACATCCCGCAGCACACCGGCTCCCTGGCCCGCGACGGCTACACCTTCACCGGCTTCGGCCGCAGCGCGGTGGGCAACACCGGCGTGTTCACCTTCACCACCGTCAACCCCGGCCCCACCGAGGCCGGGGCCGCGCCGTTCATCTCCGTGGTGGTGTTCGCCCGCGGCCTGATGAACCGGCTCTTCACCCGCGTCTACCTGCCGGAGAACCAGGAGGCCCTCGCCGCCGACCCGCTGCTGGCCTCGCTCGAACCGGAACGCCGCCGGACCCTGGTCGCCCGCCGCGACCCCGACGGCGGCCTGAGCTGGGACATCCGGCTGCAGGGCGAGGGGGAGACGGTGTTCCTCGACTTCGAGGGCGCCGACGCCGACGCCGGTGCCGTAGCCGGGGACGCCCGCCGGCGACTGCTCCCGTGACCGGTTACGACGGCGACGTCGGCCTGCTGAGTCCCGTGTCGGCGTCGCCCCGGGTGGCGGCGCTGACGGGGGACCGCGCGGTCCTCGCCGCCATCCTGCGGGTGGAGGCCGCCTGGGCGGACGTCCTCGAGGAGGCATCGCTGGTTCCGGCCGGGTCCGCCGCGGTCGTCGCGGAGGCCGCCGACGTCGGACGCTATGACCTCGCCGGCATCGCCGTCCGCGCCCAGGGCGGCGCCAACCCGGTGATCCCGCTGCTGGCCGACCTCAGGGCCCAGGTCTCGGCCCTGGACACGGCC
>DASSXE010000124.1:0-2727 GCA_035704125.1 Arthrobacter sp. | reverse complement strand
GTCAAGCTGGGCACGGTGCGCTCCCGCATCCACCGCGGACGGACGCTGCTCCGGGAGAAACTGGCCCACCGCGATCCCCGGCCGCAGCCGACCCTGAAGCCGCGGCTCAAGATGCCGCGCATCGCCGGCCTGCTCTGACCCGGGCGATGCCACAGCTGAAAGTCTTCCTGGGTGGCCTGTTGTGCCGGTTCCTCGCCCGCCAGGCACAGCGTGACCGGCGCGCCGCCGCCCTGCCCGCCGGGAAAGCGGAGGAACGGCGGCAAAAGCACCTGCAGCGCTGCGCGTCCTGCCGCCTCCGGCTACAGCGCGAGCGGCAATATCTCCAACGGCTCCGTAGCGCCGCGGTGCCGGCCGCCAGCGATGACCTGACGGCCCGCCTCCTGGCCCGCACCGGAGAGCTGGCCGCCACCCGCGAAGACCCGGCGGCCGCAGCTCCGGTCCCAGCCCCCGTCCGTAATGCGCCGCTGCGGGAAAGTCCCGGCCGGCCGCAGCCGGCCCGGCGGAGGCCGGTGCGTTTTGCCGCCGCCGTAACCGGGGGAGTGGCCGCCGCCACCTGCCTGACCGCGGGAACGGCGTATCTCATGGGCGCCGATCCCAATCCGGGCGCCGACGGTGCCGCGCCGTCCTTCAGCGACTCCCTCACCGAACCGGTGTCCGGCCCGGCCCTGTCCGCAGAGGGTGCGTCCGTGCCGGGCTGGCGGTTGAGCAGCGAACCCGACGTCGTACCCGCCGAATCGCTGACTGCCGGGCAACTCGCCGCGCTGCGGGACCAGGGCTGGGCATGCCCGGAACTGCGGGACCTCGGGTACCACCTCGTCTGGGCCCGGGCCGGCGCCGCGGACGGAACCAAGGTGCTGGAGCTGCGCCTGACCGACGGCCGTTCCTTCGCCACCATCCTGGAACAGCACGGCACAACCCAAACCGGCGCAACCCAAACCGGCACAACCCAAAACGGCGCGGACCAGCACGCAAATGCTCAGCCGGGCAGCGTGGCGGGCACCGGGCCGGTCAACGTCCTTACCGGGCACCCGGCCGCGGCGGACGGATTCGTCACCATCCCGCTGCAGGACCCGGCGTCCCCGGAACCGGGGAGACAGCCCACGTCGGCCGCCGGAAGTGCGGCCGGTCCGGGGACCCTCTGGGTCAACCGGCAGGCACCCTTCCGTGCCATCTACCAGTCGGCCGGTGCCACCTTTACCTTCGTCGCGGAGTCGCCGCAGGGACAGGCACAGGACGGCGTCGTGGCCGCGCTGGTGCGCTCCCGGCCGGCGGACAGCGGGTCGACGGGCCCGGCGGGAGCCACGGCTGCCGACGCCGGCACGGAGGCGCTGCCGGCCCGCCTGGAGCGCGGCCTGAAACGCGTCATGGAACTGCTGGCGCGATGACTTCGGGTGAACAGTGGGTGGCCACCGGGCGGCTGGTGAACGGCTATTCGGGGGCGGACGTCAGCATCCGTCAGGAGGTCCGGAACCGGGCCCGCACAGAATCGTCGGCTCCCGGGCTGAGAGGGTAATCTTCCTAGAGTGTTTGGAATCAACGGCCCGGAGTTTATCCTTCTGCTGATCATCGGCCTTCTGGTGATCGGTCCCAGCCGGCTGCCCGAATACACCCAGAAACTGGCCAACATCGTCAAGGAAGTCCGGCGGATGGCCTCCGGGGCGCGGGAGCAGATCAAGGAAGAAGTCGGCATCGATATCGACGATGTGGACTGGAAGAAATACGATCCCCGCCAGTACGACCCGCGCCGGATCATCAAGGAAGCCCTCCTCGAGGACGACACCAAACCCGTCAGCTCCGGCGCACCGGCGGCCGTGGCCGCCGCCGAGGAGCGCCGCCCGGCCCGGGTGGTGGAGCGGCTGCCCGAGGGCCAGTCCGCGCCGTTCGACACCGAAGCCACCTAAGCGGCCGAAGCCACCTAAGCGCGGTTCCCGGCCAAGCGCAGTGCGCGGCCGGGAAGTCCGGTCCCGGCGGCCGTCAGCGCGGCTGCAGGCCCAGCGGCCGGCCAGCCAGGTTGCGCGGGCTGGAGCCCAGCTGCGTGGCAATAGCCTCCAGCGCCACCGCGGCAGGGGTCTCCGGCCGGCCCAGGACCAGCGGCTTCCCGGCGTCACCGCCCTCGCGGAGCAGGATGTCCAGCGGGATCTGGCCCAGCAGCGGAACACTGGTACCCACCGAGGCCGAGAGCCGCCCGGCGAGGACGGCGCCGCCGCCGCTGCCGAAGAGCTCCATCCGGGCGCCGTCGGGCATCTCAAGATACGACATGTTCTCGATGACGCCCGCGACCGTCTGGCCGGTTTGGACCGCGATGGTGCCGGCGCGTTCGGCGACGTCGGCGGCGGCAGCCTGCGGCGTCGTGACCACCAGGAGCTGCGCCCCGGGAAGCAGCTGCGCGACCGAGATGGCAATGTCCCCGGTGCCCGGCGGCAGGTCAAGGAACAGGACGTCCAGGTCTCCGAAATAGACGTCGGTGAGGAACTGTTCGAGGGCCCGGTGCAGCATGGGTCCGCGCCACGCCACCGGCTGGTTGCCGGCGACGAACATGCCGATGGAGATCACTTTGACGCCGTAGGCCACCGGCGGCAGGATCATGTCGTCGACCTTGGTGGGCGGTTGGCTGATGCCCATCAGGGCGGGAACGGAAAAGCCGTGGACGTCCGCGTCAACGATGCCTACCCGGAGGCCGCGGGCGGCCAGGGCCGTGGCGAGGTTGACCGTCACGGAGGACTTGCC
>DASSXE010000100.1:0-7644 GCA_035704125.1 Arthrobacter sp. | reverse complement strand
GGCGGAAGCGGGCGCCGGGACCGAAGCCGGGGAGGCCGGCCGGTTGCCGCCGGTGCTCCACGGCACCGAGTCGATCAGGCCGGATGGCACGGCCGGTGCGGTTGTGGCTTCGGCCTGAATGGCATGGTCCGGCTTGGCTGCGGGATCCGGTGCGTCCGAGGGATCGGGTGCAGCGGCGTCGGACGACGGCGGCTGCGGTGCGGATCCCTCATCGGCCTCCGGGTCCTCGCGCACTGCGGCTTCCTCGATGGTCCGCAGCACGGTCTGTTCCCAGAGGTGGTCGTAGCTGCCAGTGGGCTCCTGTTCCGGGGCAGCCGGTGCCGGTGCCTCCAGCGGCCCGGGTTCCGGCTCCGGCTCCGCGGCGGTTTCCGGTTCCAGGTCCTCCGGGAGCTCCAGGACGGTGTCCGCAGAGCTTCCGTGCTCGCCGGACTCCGCGGCCACGTCGGCTTCAGCGGCCACATCGGCCTCGGCGGCCGCCAGCAGCTGATCGTCCACGGCGGGGCCTTCGGATCCGAGGGTGCAGCGCAGCCCCGCCAGCAGGACGACGCCCTCGCCCAGCGGCAGCCGGGCGGCGGACCCCGAAAGGCCTCCGGGAAGAACCACCTCGAAGCCCTCTGCTGACGGCAGCCGCCGTTCGGTCCAGGTGGTGACGTCCCGGCCGCTCAGTGCCGTGGGTTCCGCGCCGGGGACCCGGACGTGCAGGTCGATGTCGCCGCGCAGGAAGATCCGCAGCGGGGCACCGAGTCCCACGACGCCGAACCAGGGCAGGCGGAAGAGGGATCCGCCGGAGGCCGCCGTCACCGTATCCAGCACCTCGTGGATCTCGGGAACCCGGCCCAGCAGCGCCCAGAGCGAGTCCACCAGGGACCGCTCGGTGTCCGGCGGCAGCAGGACAACCGTCCCTGCCCGGACCACGCCAAGCCAGTCCCCCGGCGTGTACCTGAGGTCCGCCGTGGTGTCAGCGTTCGCCATGGGCCTCTCCGGTCCGGGCGTCGGGCAGTTCGCCGTCGGGAGCGACGTCAAGGACCTCGGTGCGCGGCAGCGTGGTTTCATCCTCCGCCTCGCCGTGCGTGCGCGGGGAAGTCTGGGCAACCCCGTCGTTGGCCACGTTGCTGGCATCCACCACGATGCAGGTGACGTTGTCCCGGCCGCCGCTGCGCAGGGCCGCCTGGATCAGCTGGTCCACCGCTGCCTGCGGGTCGGCTTCACTGCCGAGGATGGTGGCGATCTGCTCGTCGTCGAGCTCGCCGTTGAGCCCGTCGGAGCAGACCAGCATCCGGTCGCCCTCCTCGACGGGCAGCAGCCAGTAGTCGGCTTCGGTTTCGTCGCCGGTGCCCAGCGCCCGGGTCACGACGTGGCGTCGCGGGTGCACGGCGGCCTCCGCCGGGGTGATCTCACCGGCATCCACGAGTTCCTGTACCTCGGAGTGGTCCACGCTGACCTGGCTCAGCGTGCCCTGGCTGAGCCGATAGGTGCGCGAATCGCCGATGTTCAGCACCAGCCAGTACGGAATGCCCATCTGTTCCACCACCACCAGCCCGGACAGGGTAGTGCCGGCGCGGGAGCCGGTGGCCTCCCGGATGTCGGCGTCGGCCTTGAGCAGGTACTGCTGGATGCCGGCGGCGGTGGCGTCCCGCTCGCCCGTGGCCAGCTGCGGGATCCCGGCCAGGGTCCGGACGCAGATGCCGCTCGCGATCTCGCCGGCCTCGTGGCCGCCCATGCCGTCGGCGACGGCGAACACCGGGTCCGCGGCGATGTAGGAGTCCTCGTTCATCTCACGGCGCAGGCCGCGGTCCGTGCCGTAGCCGCAGTGCAGCCGCAGGCTTGACGTTCCGCTCGAGGCTGGAGTTCCGTTCGAGGCATCGCGGCCGGAGCCCCCGGGGGCGGCTTCGAGGGGGCCGGTGGCGCCGGACGGAACGGGAGACTGCTGGTTTGTCATGCCTGTCCTAGGTAGAAGGAACGGTCACCGAAGTGGACGGTGGAGCCGGGGCGTACGTGGGTGGCCGTCCCGGGCGCCAGGGCGGTGCGGATGCCGTCCGGCGTCGTGACGGCGCTGCCGTTGGTGGAGTTGCGGTCGGTCACCCAGATGCCGCCGTCGCCGGCCAGCAGGTGGAGGTGGGTCTTGGAAATGGAGCGTCCCGGATCAGCCACCGGAAGCAGCTGCACCGATTCCTCACCGGGATGACCGGCCGGATTGCGCCCGATCAGCAGCTGGCGCTCCAGTTCGATTTCCCGGCCGTCGTCGATCCGGATCCGCAGCATGGCCAGCGTGACCGGGGCCTGGCTGTCACCGCGGACCTGCGTGCGGTCGTGGTCGTCGTCCGGGTGGACGCTGAAGGCGTGGCTGTTGCCCGGGGTACTCCGCACGGCCTCGATCGGCGCGGGCGCTACCGGCGCCGGAGCTGCAGGGGCCGGTGTAGGTGCGGCGGACTGGAGCCGGGCGGCGCCGGCCACGGGCGAGGCGACCTGCTGCACCGGGGGCAGGTCCAGCGGGGCGAAGCTGTACGGACCCTCGATGCCGCCCGTGGTGATCGGATTGCGGCCGGCGGCGACGTCGAAGACCAGCGTCTTGGCCGCGGCATCATGCCAGCCGCGCAGCCGGTTGTTCGGGTCCCAGCGGTTGGAGACCACCACCAGCACTGCCCAGGCGGCGCCGATGACCAACGCCGGCCCCAGGATCCACTGGGCCGCGGCGAACCATTGGAACACCACCACCAGGACCGCGGCAATGGCGGCCAGCAGCATTCCGGCGCCGGTGATGAGGCCGCGCAGGAACACCGCGCCGCCGCCCGGGGCGTAGCCGTCGGCGTCGGCGGTGCGGATGCCCAGCAGGCGGTTGCCCAGGGTCACGCCGGAACGGGCCTCGATGCTGGCCTGCACCACCGTGTACACCGCGGCGACGCCGAGGCCGATGCCGCCGTATAGCACCAGGGAAGACGTGTTGTAGATGATGGACCCGCCGCTGCGGGTCCGGGTGACCTGGGCAAACCCGACGACGAAGAGGATCACCAGGACCGCCACTGGCCCGGTCCAGTCGAGCACGGCTGCACCCAGCCGCCGCTGTGCGGCCGCCGGAACCAGCTCAAGCTTGTTCGGCAAAACGGTACCTCCCCCTTGTCCGTGGACGCCCCGCCCGGCCGGCCCGGCGTCTCGTGGAAACGCACCGGCCGCACCGTCAGGCGCTACCGGGATAGTACCGGGTCCGTCCTCCGTCCGCGGGGTGGCGCGGGCGGAACGGTTGCTCAGCGGCGCGCCGCAGGCGTTGCAGAACGCCGCACCAGTGCGGATCCGCTGCTGGCAGCGCGGACAGCGCTCGACGTCGTCGGTCATGGGTCGGTGCTGGTCTTCCTGGCTGGTCACTGCGGTTCCGGGGGCGGACCGGGCTCCACTGTACTAGCTGGACCGGACGGGCCGGCGGGACGGGCGGCCCCGCCCCGGTTCCGGCCGGGAAGCACCGGCCGCAGGCCGCGCAGGGACAGGGCGGCGCGGCCGTCGGCCAGCAGCGAGCGTGGCGAGAAGCGGGCCTGCTGGCGCCGCCAGTAACCCACCGTCCCGGTCATCTCCTTGAGCGAGCCGTCCACGATCTGCCAGTACTGCTGGACCTGTTCCTCGCTGGGCTCCCCCGCGCCGAAGATGGCGGCGTCCGCGCGGTGGGCCAGCAGCGTCGTCGTGCCCTGGCTGGCGGGGAATGCCTCGCTGAGCACCACGGAGGACTCCCGCCGGGTGGCCCGGCTGTCCACGCCCGCGCCGAGGTCGGTCGCCAGGCTCAGCACCTCGTTCCAGCCGCCGCCGACGCGCTGCGCCGGGTTGCCGGTGCTGAAGCGCGCCTTCCGGCGCCGGGACTTCAGCAGGGCGATCAGCAGCAGCGGCAGCGCGACGACGGCCACCGGGATCAACGCCACGCCGATGGCAGAGAGCAGCGGTCCCCAGAACAGCCAGGGGTTGTTCTTCTTCTCGTCGGCGTCGAGGGCGTCCGGGGAAGAGTCCGGCGGCAGTTCGGCCGGCTCCTGCGGCGGGGGCGGCGGCTGCAGCACCTGCGGCTTGGGCTTTGACTTGTTCTCCGGGTCCGGCGGGATCGGCACGTTATCCTTGGGCGGGGTGGGGTCGAAGGACACCCAGCCCACCCGGTCGAAGGCCACCTCAACCCAGGCGTGGACGTCCTTGCCGGTGATCTGAACCTCGCCGGCGCCGTTTTCCGGGCTCTTGGGGTCCGGGTAGAAGCCCATCACCACCCGGGACGGGATGCCCAGGTGCCGCAGCATCAGGGACATCGCCACCGCGTACTGCTCGTCGTCGCCCAGCATCTGTTTGGCGGTGAGCAGGCTGCGGATGCGGTTGGAACTGTGGCCGGAGACGCTGGGCAGCTGCCCGTCGGCGATCAGGCCGTTGCTGAAGGCGCCCTTTTTCTGGAAGTGCGCCTCGATCTGCCGGACCCGGTCGATCGCGGTGGGCGCGTCGGCGGCGAGGTCATTGGCCTGCGAGCCCACCACCGGCGGCACCTCCTCCGGATCGGGCAGGGTGTCCTTGGCGAAGTCGTACTGCGTCAGCTGGCCGTGTTCGAGCATCGCCGGGTCCGCCACCTGGACGCTGTAGGAGTCGCCGGAGGCCAGCCCGCGGGTGGACACCGCGGTGTCCGTCCCGGAGTTGAAGTACAGGCCGGAGGCGGCACCGGAGCCGTCCCGGACAAAGCTGATGCCGGTGGTCTTGCGGCCGCCGGGCAGGAAGAAGCCCTGGTAGTCCTCGATGGTGATGTCCAGGGTGTAGTTGCGGGTGGGCACGATCCCGGCGGAGTCGGCCAGGGTGTTCAGCGACTTCGCGTCCCCCACCTTGCTGAAGCTGCCGGAACCATTGGGGTCCATGGAGTAGTTGGTGCCGTTGTAGGAGTCCAGCGCGGCCAGCCGCACCCGGCCGTCCTTGGGCAGGCCCTTGACCACGAACAGGTTGTCGTCTTTCTTGTCCTTGACGAAGTTGCGGAAGCTCGCCAGCGGGGTGACGTAGTCCTTCGGGTCGAAGGGCGGCACGATCGTGTTCCGCAGAACCTTCCGGTCGTCCCCGGCGGTCAGCAGCGGCGAGGTGACGGCGGTGACGCCGACGGCGACGGCGATCACCGCTGCGGCGGTGCCGAGGCGGCGCAGCCGGGCCGCACGTGCCGACGACGGGTCGGCGTCGGGGCGGTTGACGGACACCTTGCGGGTGTCGTTGCTGCGCAGCGCGTCGCGGCGGAAGGTGGACCAGGCGATCGCGATGACGGTCAGCGCGATGCCCCGCTCCACGGTGAGGAAGGCGGCGCTGGTGCTGAAAGCGATGCCGGTGATGAACAGCACCAACACTGGCAGCAGCGGCCAGTAGGGGTTTTTCAGCCGCCAGATCAGGAGTCCGGCGGCCAGCGCGGTGAGCAGCGAGCTGAGGAACGGCACGATCAGGGTGCCGCCGGCGGTCCCGACCGGAACGCCCACGGTGAGCATGTCCTTCCAGGCGAAGACGATGCCGGTCAGCAGGGTCCGCAGCGACTCCAGACCGGGCAGCACGCCGGCCAGCGCGGCGCCCGGTACGGCCAGGGCCGTCCCGAAGACCAGGTAGGCGGCCAGGGCCAGGGCGGCCGTGGCCAGGCCGCCGAGCCGGAAGTGCACCGCGGCGGCCGCGACGCCCAGTCCCAGCAGGATCCCGCCGACGCCGGCAATGAGGTAGTACGGGTCGCCGCCGAAACTGAGGCTGAAGCCCAGCACGCCCAGGCCCAGCAGCACGGTGAGGACGCCGGCGTCGAGCACGGAGTGCCAGGCCGGCTGGCCGTCGGCGAACCCGGATCTGCCGGCGGAGGCCGCGCGGGTGCGGCGCAGCGGGGTGGCGCTCATGCGGCCGCCTTTCGGAGCACAATGGCGAGCTCGGCGAGGTCGCCGAGGGTGAGGACGGTCAGGTCTGCGATGTTGGCCCGCGCGGGAGCGGCCCCGGCCTGGACCCGGACGGCGAGGCTGCGCACACCCGGTGGCACGGAAGCGGACGCGGACCGCAGCTGGGTGGGGGTGACGTTGCTGCCGACGATGAAGAACACCACGGAGGCGTTCGGGACGGTGTCGGCGAGGGTCCGGGCGAGGTCGACGGCGGTTTTGCGCTGGGGTGTCCCGACGATCCGGGTCATGTCATCGAGCATGTTCCGGCCGGTTTCGCAGCGCAGCGGTCCCTGCTGGGTCAGGACGTCCAGGTTGCGCTGCTCCCGGATGGCCTGCAGCCCGATCGAACCGGCCGTGGACACGGCGAGCTCGAACTCCTCCCCGGAGGCGTATTCGTCCGTGTTGGTCGAGAGCGAGATGGCGAGGTGGGCGCGGCGGGTTTCCTCGAACTGGCGGACCATCAGCTTGTTGGTCCGGGCCGTGGTCTTCCAGTGGATGTGCCGCCGGTCATCGCCCGCAACGTAGTCGCGGAGCGCGTGGAAGGATACGTCGGCGCTGGAGAGTTCCGTGGTGGGCATGCCTTCCAGGTCACGGATGAAGCCGGCGGCGGAGCCGGCGAGGGCGACCGTGCGGGGGTGTACGAAGAGGTCCCGGGGTTCGGTCCAGAGCACCTGGCGGCGCAGCAGGTGCAGCGGGTCGGCGCGGACGGAGCGGACCGGGCCCACCACGATCACGGCGCGGCGGGCCGTGGGGATGGTGAACAGGTCCTCGTGGACCTGGCCGGGCTTCATCCGGGGCAGGTGGAACACCGCCGTCGCGGACCCCACCGGCAGTTCCAGCGCGGCGGGCAGCAGCGGCCGGGCGGAGGTGTTGGAGACCGCGATGCTGCCCACGGCGCTGTCCCCCACGGCCACCCGGGTGCGGGCCAGGTCAAGCAGCACCCCGTAGGAGGACCGGCCCAGGATGAAGCCGACGGCCAGCACGAACAGCACGAACGCCGCGATCGCGGCCGCCTGGGCTTCCTGCCAGCCGTAGGCCTGGCCGAGTGACCAGAGCAGCACCGCGGCGGCCAGCACCGACCAGCCGAGCGCGCTGACGACCGAGAGGACCGGCCACACGTGGCGGCGGAGGCGTCCCCGGACCAGACGTGCGGCGGGGGCCAGCGCCAGGGCGGCGGTGCCGCGGGCTTCGGCCCAGACGGCGGAGGGGTGCAGCCGCGCCGGCACAGCGGCCCGCGAGAAGGGCTGCTTGAGGCGGTCAGCAAGCCGGGTCAACGGAGTGCTGGTGGACATATGGTGGCCTTTGTTCGTGCTGGATTGCGGGCGCGGCTGGGGAACTAGACCGAGGCGCGCTGCTGCGGGGCGGCGACGTCGGCCAGCACCCGGGTGAGGACGGCCTCGCCGGTGGCGCCGGAGAACTCCGCCTCGGGGTCCATCACCAGGCGGTGGGTCCAGACGACGGCGGCGAGGTCCTTGACGTCGTCGGGCAGGACGAAGTTCCGGCCCTGGCTGGCGGCCCAGACCTTGGCCGCGCGGACCATCGCGAGGGCGCCGCGGACGGATACGCCCAGTCGGGTCTCCGCGGCGTTCCGGGTTTCCTCGCAGAGCCGGGAGATGTATTCGAGCACGGCGGTGTCCACGTGGGTGGTGGCGGCGAGGTCCGCCATGTCCGCGACGGCCTGGGTGGTGATCACCGCGGTGATCTCCTTGGACCGGTCCTTGAGGTTGGCGCCGCCGAGCAGCTGCACCGTGGAGGC
>DASSXE010000087.1:0-9629 GCA_035704125.1 Arthrobacter sp. | reverse complement strand
GCCGCCTGGTAGGCGTAGCCCTGGACCTCGGACAGCGCGATCGGCCCCACCGCCTGCCGGCCGTCGCGGAACTGCATCGCATCCCGGGAGTCCTTCCAGCCCTGGTTGCTCAGGCCGTGGCCCGTGGTGTCCTGGTAGCTGAGGAAACCGCCGTTGCTGGCCGCGGTTCCCGCGGCCCCGGCCGCCAGCAGCCAGTCCGCCGCGCGGGCGGCGTTGGGCAGCAGCGACCGGACCGCGGCGTCGTCGGTCCCGGCCCGTCCCAGTTCACCCAGCAGGCACAGCCACAGCGGGGTGGAATCCACCGCGCCGAAGTACACCGGCGGCAGCCGCAGTGACTGGCTCTCGAGGACCAGCTCCTTGGCCCGCAGCTCGTGCAGGATCTTGCCAGGTTCCTCCGCCGCGGCCGGGTCCGTCGTGGTGCCCTGGTGCGCGGCGAGGGCGTGCAGGGTCCCGGCGGCGAGGGCGGCGTCGAAGGGCAGCAGCAGCCGCGCGGCCCAGAGCGAGTCCCGGCCGAACAAGGTGAAGTACCAGGGCGCACCCGCGGCGAGGAACGGCGCGTCCGGGGCCTTGCGGGTCGCCAGGCGCAGGCCGTCGAGTTCGTCCAGTGAGTTGTCCAGGAGGGCGCCGAGCGGGCCGCCGGGGTCGGTGCGGACCTGCCGGGCGGCCGGCAGATGCGCGGGGACGACGGCGTCGCCGCTGTCGGTCAGCGTGGCCTGCCATTCGGCGTCCAGCGGACGGCCCGCGGCGGCGGTGCCCCGCCAGACCAGCCGTTGGCCGTCCTCGACCCGGCCGGGCGCGGCGACGGTGAGTGCCTTGCCGTCCTCGGTCCAGCGCAGCGAGGAGCCGTCCGCGGAGGTGGGCTGCAGCGGCTCGCGGAAGCGGCCCAGCCGGATCGCGGCCATGTCGGTGAAGTCGGCGGCAAGCCGGACCTCGATCTCCGCCTCGAGCTGCGGCAGCGAGGTGCTCAGCCGCAGGGACACGCGGACGGCGCCGGGGGTGACGGTCCAGGTCTGCTGGAGTTCGACGGCGGGGTCCTCGGTGGGGCCCTCGATGCCGCGGACCAGTCCGCGGACCCGGAGCACCCCGCCGGGCGCAGCCTCTACGGTGGCCGGTTCCGGGGCGAACCCGTTCACGGTCACCTCCGCCCGGGACAGCATCCGGGTGTCGCCGTGGAGCAGGCCGGTGAACCAGCCGCCGCCGTCGGCGAGGCGCCCGTCGGCGTCCAGCCAGAGCTGGGTGGGGGCGGCCACGGAACAGTGCTGGCGGTGAAGGGCTGGTTGAACGCTCATGCGACCAGCCTATGCCCGCGGCTTCGGGGCCGGCCCTAGCCCTGCGGGGTGTCCTCCATAGGGAAGGCCACGGCCTCGCCCACGACACGCAGGCACAGTTCGGTCCCGGGCCGGGCGATGGAGGCGTTCCAGTGCCGGATGGTGATGATCTCGCCGCCGCCGGGGTAGCGGTGGTCCGCGACGTCGCCCTCGGCCAGTACCGGCGGGACCGGGAGCTGGAGCCGGACCGTGGTTTCGGGGCCGAAGTAGTCCGTGTCCACCACGGTGCCGCGGATCGGTCCGTCCTCGGCGATCCGGATCTGCTCGGGCCGCAGCATCAGCTGCACCCGGCCCTGCGCCGGCGGCCGGCGGACCGGGATGCCGCCGAGGGAACAGGTGGCCAGGGAACCCTCCATCCAGGCGTCCAGGATGACGGCGTCGCCCAGGAACTCTGCCGTCGCACGGTCCGCGGGCCGGGTGTAGACCACGAAAGGGTTGCCGATCTGGGCGAGTTTGCCGCCGCGCATCACCGCGACCTGGTCCGCGAAGGAGAGCGCCTCGGCCTGGTCGTGGGTGACCAGGATGGTGGTGACACCGGCGTCGTGGAGGACCTTGCCGACCGTCCGGCGGGTGGCGACCCGCAGTCCGGCGTCGAGAGCGGAGAACGGTTCGTCCAGCAGCATCAGCTCGGGTTCGCGGGCCAGGGCCCGGGCCAGGGCCACGCGCTGCTGCTGTCCGCCGGAGAGCTGGTGCGGCCGCCGCTTGGCCATGGCCGGGTCCAGCGCCACCATCTCCAGCAGCTCCGCGACCCGGGACTTGACGCCGCGGTGGCCGCCCGGGAGCTTGCCGGCGTCGAGCCCGAAGGAGATGTTCTGGCCCACTGTCAGGTGCGGGAACAGTGCACCGTCCTGGGCCACGTAGCCCACCTGCCGCTTGTGCGCCGGAACCCAGACGCCGTCGCCGGCCACCTTGTTCCCGCTGAGCGAGATGCTGCCGGTATCCGGGTGCTCGAAGCCGGCGATCAGCCGCAGGAGCGTGGTCTTGCCCGAACCCGAGGGACCCACGATCGCCGTCGTTCCACCCTTGGCGACCGAGAGGTTGACGCCCTTCAGGACCGCCTGGGAGCCGAAGTTCTTGGTGACGGCGTCGACTTCCAGGTGGCTGTTGGTGCTGGTGGCCACGGAGGCGGCGATCCGGGGTTCCGGTAGCCGGGAGGGGTGTTGTTCGGTCACTGGCCCGCTGCTTTCTTGGACTGCTGGAAGAGGAGGTAGGTCATCGGTGCCGAGAGCAGGATCATCAGCAGCGCGTAGGGTGCGGCGCCGGCGTAGTCGATCTCGCTGCTCTTGCTCCAGAATTCGGTGGCCAGGGTGCGCGTCCCGTTGGGCGAAAGGAGCAGCGTTGCCGTCAGTTCGTTGACGATCGCCAGGAACACCAGCGCCGCGCCGCCCGCCGCGGCCGGGGCGGTGAGCCGCAGCGTCACCCGCAGGAACGCCAGCAGCGGCGGTTTGCCGAGCGCCTGCGCGGCCTCGTCGAGTTCCTTGGGGGCCTGGGCGAGGCCGGAGCGCAGGTTCACCAGGGCCCGCGGCAGGAAGAGCAGTACGTAGGCGGCGATCAGCAGCGTGGTGGACTGGTAAAGATCCGGCGCCACCCGGATGCTGACGGTGACGAAGGCCAGCCCGACGACGATCCCGGGCATCGAGCTGGTGATGTAGTTGGACAGCTCCAGGGCCTTGCTGAACCAGCTGGGCTTGCGCACGGCCAGGTACGCCATCGGGAAGGCGACGACGGTGGTGGCGGCGGCGCCGGCCAGCCCGTAGCCGAGGGTCTGCAGCAACGCGGGCAGGAATTCGCTGGCGGTCCAGATGTCAGCGCCGCCGGCGATGATCCAGCGCACCACGAAGGTCAGCGGCAGCCCGAACGCCAGCGCCGCGACGGCCAGCAGGAACAGCTGGGCGGGGACCTGGTAGGCGTGCAGCGGCAGCCGCAGGGCCCTGGCCTGGGCGCCGGAACCCACCCGGGCGTAGCGGGCGGTGCCGCGGCCGCGGACCTCCACCAGCAGCAGGATCAGGCAGAAGAACACCAGAACGCTGGCCAGCATGTTCCCGGCCGCGCCGTTGAAGGTGGACTGGTACTGGACCATGATCGCGGTGGTGAAGGTGTCGAAGCGGATCATCGCGAAGGCGCCGTATTCGGCCAGCAGGTGCAGCGAGACCAGCAGCGCCCCGCCGGTCATCGCGATCCGCAGCTGCGGCAGCACCACCCGGAAGAAGGCCCGCCACGCGCCGAGGCCCAGCGAGGCGGCGGACTGCTCGATCGCGGGGTCCAGCCGGCTGAGCGTCGCCGCCGCCGGGATGTAGACCAGCGGGAAGTAGGACAGCGTCGCGATCAGCACGCCGGACCAGAGGCCGCCCAAAGAGGGGACCGCGGAGACCCAGGCGTAGCTGTTGACGAAGGCCGGGATGGCCAGCGGCGCGGCCAGCAGCACGGCCCACCCCTTGTGGCCCTTGAGGTTGGTGCGTTCCACCAGCCAGGCCCCGCCGACGCCGAGGACCAGGCAGAGCGGGACGGTGAAGACCATGAGCAGCACCGTGTTCAGCAGCAGCTCACCCACCCGGGCGCGGAAGATCAGGCTGACGGCGGTGTCCCAGCCGGTCGCGACGGTCATCACCGCCACGTAGCCGAGCGGAAGCAGCGAGAACAGGGCGATCAGGACCGCCAGGATGGCCACCACGGACACGCCCAAAGGCGGGCGGGGGCGCGTGCCCCTGCCCGCCGTCGTCGTGCTTCCGGTGGTTCCGGGAGCCGCCAGCGTTTTAGTCACTGTCTTAGAGCAGTCCTGCCTTGGTCATCAGGTCGGTGACCTTGGCGGAATTGAGCTTGGCCGGATCGACCTTGGGTGCCTGCAGGTCCTTGATCGGAACCAGCTTGTCGTTGGACGGAACGTCCGAGGCGATGGCGTATTCGAACGAGGTGCCCTTCTGCAGGATCTCCTGGCCCTTCTTGCCGGTGATGAACTTCAGGAACGCCTGGGCCGCGCCGGCGTTCTTCGAGGACTTCAGCACGCCTCCGCCGGAGACGGAGAGGAACGCGCCGGGATCCTGGTTCTTGAAGAAGTACGGCGTGACCTTGTTGGAGTTCTCCCCGGTCTTGGCCTGGTCACCGTAGTAGTAGTAGTGGTAGATCAGGGCGGCGTCCACCTCGCCGGCGTTGACGGCCTTCATGGCGGTGCTGTTGCCCTTGTAGGACTTGTAGTTGTCCTTCATGCCCTTGAGCCAGGCTTCCGTGGCGGCCTCACCCTTGAGTTCCAGCAGCGCGGAGACGATCGCCTGGAAGTCGGCGCCCGACGGCGATGCGGCCCACTTGCCCTTCCACTCCGGGTTGGCCAGGTCCAGCATGGACTTGGGCAGCTTGTCCTCGCTGATTTTGGTCTTGTCGTAGACCAGGACGGTGGAGCGGGCGGCGATGCCGGTCCACTTGTTGGTGGACGGACGGAACTCGGCGGGGACCTGGCCGACGGTGGCCGGGTCGATGTCCGCGAAGAGGCCGGCGTTCTCCACCTGGGCCATGGCGGGGGAGTTCTCGGTCAGGAAGACGTCGGCGCGGGTGGCGGGGCCTTCCTGGATGATCTGGTTGGACATCTCGGTGTCCGAACCCTGGCGGACGGTCACCTTGACGCCGGTCTCGGCGGTGAACTCGTCCACCCATTCCTTGGTGAGGGATTCGTGCTGGGCGTTGTACACCGTGATCTCACCGGAGGGCTTGCCGTCGGCGCCGGCGCTGCTGCCGGCGGAGGACGAACCGGAGCCACAGGCTGCGAGGCCGAGCGCGGCGGTGGCGGCGAGGGCGATGCCTGCCAGCGCGTTCTTGCGGATCTTCATGGGGCTGCTTTCTGCAAGGAAAAGGTCGTAGGAGCCCGCCTCCGTGAGCGGGAGGTTAGGGCATGCTCACTACGAAAAACTGTAGGTTAGCCAAACCTAAGCAACCAAGCCGAAAACGCCTTAAGTGAGAGAGATCACATGAATTACGAAACTATTGCATGACCTAATTAGTTTGAGGTAGCTCGCCGGCTGTGGAGCCCTCCACGAGCGCCTCCGTTGGAGTTTGTTCCGGGGCCTCGGCGGGAGCCTCCTTGGCCGGCGGGTCGATGACGGGCGGCAGCTTGGCGGCGATGGAGGCGGCGGCTTCGAGCACCATCCAGGCCTGCAGCTGGGTGGAGAGTTCGACGGCGGCGCCGGCCGCGTAGGTGCGGCGCGCGGGAAGTTCGGGGCGGGCGGAGAAGACCAGCCGGGCGCCGTTCCGGGCCAGCGGCTCGTTGGCGCCGACCAGGCGGCGGCCCTCCCAGAAGGCTTCCGCCGTGTCTGTGACCAGCGCGGCCGCGGCGGCCCGGGCCTCGGCGGAGAGCCGTTCGTCGACGGCGGCCAGCGCGAGGTAGCGGACCAGAATCCCGCTGAAAAGTCCGCCGTCGCCGGTTCCCTCGGCCCGCACCACGGCGACCCGGCGGCCCAGCAGCGGCGCCTCGACGGTCAGGTGCTGGTGGACCGCGGCGACCAGCGCCTCTGCCCGCGCCAGGTTCGCCGCACCGCCAAGCTCCAGCAGGGCGCCCAGCACGGGCCCCTGGTTGTAGGTGTAGATGGCATCCTCCAGGACCGGCTCGCCCTCCGGGACCACCCGGAGCCCGTCCCGGTACAGGCCCTGCTCCGGGTCCAGGAGTCTTGCGTCCAGCCAGTCCAGCAGCGGCTGCGCCTTGGCGTTCTGCCCGGTCCGGGCGTAGTGCAGCGCCACCGGTGCCGTGGCCGGGGTGTTCTTGAAATCCCGCTTCTTACTCCAGAAAGTGCCGCCGCCCAGGTCGTCGGTGGAGCCGGCGTCGAACTGGAGCGTCAGGCTTTTCAGCACCCGGGCGTTGCGGCGGCGGCCCGCCGACTTGCGGCTGTCCTCGGCAAGCCGTTCCAGCCGCAGGGTGGCCAGGGCAAGCCAGGCCATGTCGTCGTAGTAGTTGTTGACCACCCTGAGGAAGTTCCGGACCCGGATGCCGGTGACCAGGCGGGAGGCCAGCTGGCCGGCGCTGGGCAGGTTCTTGCCGTCGAAGCGGGAAGGCGTGTGGCCTTCGCCGCCGAGTTCCCGGCGGCCGGCGTCGACCAGGCAGTCCACGTAATGCACCTGCCACCAGTAATGCCAGGGCCGGCCCAGGTTTTTCAGCCGGCCCGACGGGCGGGTGATGGCGCCGATGTGGGTGCCCGGAAGGAAGAAGAGGCGCTGGCCGAACAGCCGGGTCACCGAACGCGCGGCCTCGTCGGCGCGGAAGGACCAGTTCGGGGCGGGGGCAGGGGCTGCGGTCATGGTCCCAGCGTAGTGGCGTGGGGCGCCGTGGCACGGAATCTCGGCGCGGGGGTGCGCTCTGTGTCAATTCCAGTTAACGTGTACTAACTAATGTTTCCGGCTGCCGCGGCCCTGCTGCGGGTGTGCGCCGGCAGCGGATTCCACATCAAGGAGGATGTATGGACGTCTTGGGTACCGTCGCACTGATCACGGGAGGCGCGTCCGGGCTGGGCGCCGCCACCGCACGCCGGCTCTTCGACGCCGGCGCCTCGGTGGTGCTGGTGGATCTGCCCGGTTCCGCCGGCGCGGATCTCGCCGCAGAACTGAACGGCAGCGCCGGCGGCGGAAACCGTGCCGTCTTCGTTGCCGCGGACGTCACCAGCGAGGAGCAGGTACAGGCCGCCGTCGACGCCGCTGCGGACCTTGGGCCGCTGCGGATCGTCGTGAACTGCGCCGGCATCGGCACCCCCGGCAAGGTACTGGGCCGCGACGGCGTCCTCCCGCTCGAGGCCTTCAACCGGGTCATCCAGATCAACCTCATCGGCACGTTCAACGTCATCCGCCTGGCCGCCGCCGCCATGGCCGTCACCGAGCCGGTCGCCACCGGACTGGGCGGACCGGAACGCGGCGTCATCATCAACACCGCCTCCGTGGCCGCATTCGACGGCCAGATCGGCCAGCCCGCCTACTCCGCGTCCAAGGGCGCCGTCGCCGCCATGACGCTGCCGATCGCCCGCGAACTGGCCCGCTCGCTGATCCGCGTCGTGACGATCGCGCCGGGTATCTTCGAGACCCCCATGATGGCCGGGCTGCCGCAGGAGGCGCAGGACTCCCTCGGCGCGCAGGTGCCGCACCCGTCCCGGCTGGGCCGGCCGGCGGAATACGCCAACCTGGCCGCGCACATCGTGGACAACGCCATGCTCAACGGCGAAACCATCCGGCTCGACGGCGCCATCCGGATGGGACCGAAGTGACCCTGGCCGTGGATACACCTGCCGCCGCAGCTACCCCGGCTACCTCGGACGCTCCAGTTACCCCGGACCTGCCCACCGCCGACTTCTTCGGGTACGAGGCGATGCTCAGCGCCGTCGAGCAGGCCAAGCTCGCCGAACTGCGCGAATTCCTGGCCCGCGAGGTGGCGCCGTACGCGGCCGACTGGTGGAACCGCGCGGAGTTCCCGGCGCACATCCTGCCCAAGCTCGCCGCGCTGGAGCTGAGCACCCCGGCCCAGCGGGGCTACAGCAACCTCTTCGCCGGCGTCGTGATCGCCGAGATCACCCGGGTGGACACCTCGCTGGCCACCTTCTTCCTGGTCCACCACGACCTGTTCGTCGAATCGCTCTACGGCTTCGGGTCCGAGGAGCAGAAGGCCAGGCTGCTGGCGGACGCGGCCAGCCTGCGCACCACCGGTGCCTTCGCCCTGACCGAGCCGGACCACGGCTCCGACGTCGCCGGCGGCATGGAGACCACCGCGCGGCGCGTGTCCGGCGGCAGCGACGGCGACCACTGGGTGCTCAACGGGGCGAAGCGCTGGATCGGCAACGGCACCTTCTGCGACTACATGCTGGTCTGGGCGCGGGATGAGGCCGACGGCGGTATCCGCGGCTTCATCGTCGGCGCGACCCTTCCCGGCGTGGCCCGCAGCAAGATCGAGAACAAGATCGCGCTGCGGACCGTGCAGAACGCGGACATCGTCTTCACCGACGTGCAGGTGGCCGAGGCGGACCGTTTCGCCGGGATCTCCAGTTTCGAGGACACCAACGAACTGCTCCGCGGCTCCCGCATCATGGTCGCCTGGCAGGCCGTGGGCCAGCAGCTGGCCGCGTTCGACGTCGCCCGGGCCTACGCCGTCGAGCGTCACCAGTTCGGCCGCCCGCTGGCGAAGTTCCAGCTGGTCCAGCAGCAGCTGGTGACGATGCTCGGCAACGCCGTGGCCAGCATGGGAATGATGGTGCGGATCGCCCAGTTGCAGGACGCCGGCACAGCGGACATGCCGCAGGTGGCGCTCGCCAAGTCCTACGTCAGCGCCCGGATGCGCGAGACCGTGGCGATGGGCCGGTCCCTGCTGGGCGGCAACGGCATCGTCACCGATTACCGGATGGCCAAGATCTTCGCCGACGCCGAGGCCATCTACACCTACGAGGGTTCGTATGAGATCAACACCCTGATCGCAGGCCGGGCCGTCACCGGGGTGTCGGCGATCGTCTAGGCGCCGTCGGGGGCCTTTTCGCCGGCCTCGATGCGGTAGTCCAGGCTGTTGTTCTTCACCGGCATCGGGCAGGTGCCGTACGGGGTGAAGGCGCTGGGGTAGTTGATGGCGCGGTTGAAATCCAGGACCACGGTTCTGTTTCCCAGGGAATCGACTCGGGGCCGGGCGGTGGAGACCTTGCGCCACTCATCAGTCGAGTCGCCGTTGGTCTCGTCGTGGAACGTCACCGTCAGGGCGCCAAGCTTTTCCTCCTCGGCCTGCAGCCGGTATTCGTGCTCCCGGCCGGGCAGCCGGAAGACCAGCTCGCCGACGGACCGGTGTACGCCATCAACCAGCGGGTTGGCGGTGCCAATTTGGACGTCCACCGGCTCGGGATACGGCAGGAACCGGGCCTGGACCACGAGGTCCGGCCGGTAATCGAAGGTCGGAACGCCGTCGAACCCGGTGAAGACGGGGGACCCGGAATCCCGGGTGCGGATGGCGTACTTGTCCGCCCGCATGGCCAGCTCCACCTGCACCTGGCGTCCGTCAGCGCCGCCGAACTGCACCCACATCAGGGACTCCTCGTCGGCCAGCGTCGCGCTGATGGTGCCGGTGACCGGCTCGCCGGTCTCCACCAGCGTCAGCCCGTCCTCCGCGGCCGCGGTGAGGAACGCCGTCGTGCCGTCCGTGGACCAGAGGCCGGGGACAAGGTCGACGGCGGACGGCTGCGCCGGAAGCCACTGAAAGGAGGTGAGGGTGAGCCAGCCGTGCGGGGCGGCCAGGGCCGCGTTCCGGCTGTTGCGGAAGCGCTGCCAGCGGGCGAGTTGCGGGTCGGCGGGGGATTCTTCCGGGGT
>DASSXE010000239.1:0-10478 GCA_035704125.1 Arthrobacter sp. | reverse complement strand
CTGGTGACGGGCCTCAGCGCCTGATGCGAACCCGACTGGACACCCTGGTTGCCTCCGCGCTGCAGCGGCGCTCGGCCGTACCGGCCTTCACCTGCTACGACTTCACCACCGCGCTCGCCGTGGTGGCCGCGGCAGAGGAGGCCGGGCGCGGCACCATCCTGCTGGTAGCGCCCAAAACCGCGGCCACGCCCAACGGGTTGCGGCTGATCGCCGCCCTCCGCGGGCTGGCCGACGACGCCGGGGTCCCGGTCGCGGTGCAGCTCGACCATGCCTCGGACCGGCAGGTGATCGACGGCGCCGTCGCCGCAGGCGCCGATTCGGTCCTGGTGGACGGCTCCGCACTGCCGTATGAGGAGAACATCGCCCTCGTGCAGGATGTCCGTGCCGCCTTGGCCGCACAGGGCCGGGCCGATGTGGTCATTGAGGCCGAACTCGGCGGACTGGCCGGCGACGAGGACCGTGCCTTCGGCGCCGATGCCGCCGGCAGCGCCGCCCCGGAGGACGCCTCCGGCCTGACCGATTCGGGCCAGGTGGAGGACTTCGTCGCCCGCACCGGCGCGCAGCTGCTGGCCGTGGCCGTGGGCAACGTGCACGGAAAATACCGTGGCGAGCCGCGGCTGCGCTGGGACGTCCTGCAGGACATCGCCGTGCGGACCAGGATTCCGCTGGTGCTCCACGGCGCATCCGGCATCCCCGCCCCGGAGCTGGCCAAGGCCGCCGCGATGAACGTGGGCAAGGTCAACTTCAACACGGAGCTGCGGACCGGCGTGCTGGCAACCCTCGAAGACCAGCTCGCCGTCCACCGCGCCGACGGCGAAAACCTCCAGGGCCTGCTGGGCCGGTGGGAGGCCGCGGCGAACGGCTTCGCCGCGGCCTCCCTGGCCGTCCTGGCGCGGTCGGGCGCAGCCGAAGCGGGGAACGGGGAGACCACCCGGGCCCTGGCGTACAACCAGGGCTTCTACAACCTCTTCCTGGCAGCCGGTGCCCTGGTGGGCGCCGCCTGCGTGGCCCTGGGCGGCGCAGGCACCCCGCAGGGCGTTGTGGGCTGGACGCTGATCTTCAGCTGCTGCGGCTCCATGCTGCTGGCGGCCGCCGTGCTGGCCCGCACGGGACGGAAGCACCTCCGGGCCGCCGCCACCCAGGGCACCACTCCGCTGCTCGCCGTCGTCCTCGGCCTGATCGCGGTCCTGGCCTAGCCAACCCCCACCTCGCGCGGGGCCGCCGCCTCTTCCGCCCGGGCCTTATCCAGCCCCGGCTGCCGGGTCCACAATGGTGCTGTGAACAGCGTCAGGCCGTTGTAGGCCCACCGTGCGCACCACCGGTGGCAAGGGGGCAGCAGACGGGCCGGACACGGCGGGCCGTGATCCGGCGATCGACCTTGCCCGGTTCTTTTGCCTGGCGCTGGTGGTGGTGGGCCACACGCTGATGGTGAGCCCGGCACTGCACCCGGACGGGACGGTGACCACAGAGAACACGCTGGGAAATGAACACTGGTTTGAGCCGGTGGTCTGGGTGCTGCAGGTGATGCCCTTGTTCTTCGTGGCCGGCGGGGTGACCGGCCTGTACTCCTGGCGCCGGCTCCGGTCCCTCGGCGGGACTGCCGCCGAGTTCATCCAGGGCCGGCTGCTGCGGCTGATCCGCCCGGCTGCGGTGCTGCTGGCGGTCATGTTCACCGGGCTGTGGGCCGCGAGGCTTGGGGGAGTGGATCCCCAGGTGGTCCAGCTGCTGGCCAGCGGCGCCGGCATGCCCTTGTGGTTCCTGGCCGCGTACCTTGCCGCGCAGCTGAACCTTCCCTGGCTCGCCGCCTTCCACGCCCGCGCGCCCTGGCTGACGCTCGCCGCGCTGGTGGCGCTGGTGGTGACGGTGGACTGCCTTCGCGGCGCCCTCCCGGAGCTGGCCTACGCCAACATGGTCCTCCTCTGGTGCGCCGTCCAGCAGCTGGGCTTCCTCCTGGCCGACGGTACCCTGCGTCCGTTGCGTCCGGCCGCCCTGCTGGGGCTCGCGCTGGCCGCCAACGCCGTGCTCGGCGTGCTGGTGCTGTTGCGGCTCTACTCCGGCAACATGCTCGTCAACCTCAACCCGCCCAACGCCACGCTGTTCCTGCTGGCGGTTTCGCAGGCCGCGGTGCTGCAGCTCCTGCGTCCCTGGCTCGTCCGCCTGGCGGACCTTCGTCCGGTCCACAGGGTCCTGGCCGGCGTGGGGCGGCGGTCGATGACCATCTATCTGTGGCATCTGCCCCTGCTCGCGGCGATGTCCGGGCTGCTGCTGCTCACCAATCTGCCGCTGCCGCCCGGTGGAAGCGCCGCATGGTGGTGGACCCGGCCGCTGGCCCTGCTCGGCGTCGTCGGGCTGCTGCTGCCGGTACTCGCCCTGTTCGGACGGCTGGAGGAACATCCGACGGCGCCGGGCCACGGCCGGCCCCGGCCCGCGGCCGCCGTGGCGACCGCCGCCGTCGTCGTCTTCCTGCCGGTAAGCGAAGCGGCCGTCAACGGCCTCACGGTTGGCCTGCTGGGCGGCGGTGCGGTGTGCTTCGCGCTCGCCGTCCTGCTGCTGGGCCGGATCCCGGCGCGCAGCCCCGCGGCCCGGCCCGGCGCCGACGGCGGGCCATTGCCACGCCCGCCATTAAGTGCCAATGTCGAACCATGACGGAAAGCGCGGCAGACACTGAAGATACGTTCGGGCCGGATGTTTCCACCACCCGGAACGACGCGCTGCACCGGTATGAGCTGCACGTGGGCGGCCAGCTTGCCGTGCAGGTCCGCTACATCGACCGGCCGGGCCATGTGGACTTCATCCATACCGAGACCGCCGAACCGTTTGCGGGCCGGGGGCTGGCCGGGGTGCTGGCCCACTTTGCCCTGGACGACGTCGTCGCCGCCGGCAAGCGCATCATCCCGCATTGCCCCTTCATCTACCGGTACCTGCGCAAGCACGACGGGTACAACCAGTGCGTCGACTGGCCGGAGCAGGCGCCCGCCGGGGCATGACGGCTTGTGAGCCCGGCGACAATTTCGTATGGTTTAGCTTGAGTTATGCAGTTGGCTCATGGACGTGTCCTTTTGGAGTATCCCGTGAACCACAAACTGCGTGTGCTTGTCCGTGTTGATGCCGATACCGGACAAGTGACCCTTGAAACAACCGGCTGCCTGACCCAGGACAGCTACCCCGCCCTGCTGCACATCATGCGGCGGTCCAGCCGCCTCGCGGCGGGCTCCGACGTGAGCATCGACCTGCACGGCGCCTCCCACCTGGACCCTGAAATCCTCCTCGCCCTCCGCCAGGCCGCGGCCGCGGGAGCCGAAGGCTTCCAGCTGGTTCTGCAGGAACCGGACGAGCTTCCGATCTGCCTGGCGCACGTGGGCTCCGCCGGCGAAGTGCTGGCGGACCTGGACGGCGGGGTGGGTGCCGTCAACGGCGAACCCTCCGCGGAGATTGACGCCGACGACGTCGTCGTCGAACGGATCGAGGGCCTGGAACTGGCCGAATATTTCGAGGGGACCCTGGACCCTGCCGCGACGGTGCAGGCCCTGTCCGACGCGGCGCTCGGCCAGTTCGCCGACGCGCTCTACCGCCACCTGGACACCGTCAACCCGACCTTCGGCTCCCACACCTGGTACGAGCTTGCCGCAGAGGAACTGCAGCAGCGCTACCGCCGCGAGGGCGGGCAGCTCGCCACGCTGCCGGCACCGGACCTGGCGGGGCTGGATCCGGAGCTGACCGCCGCCGACCTCGCGGCCATGGACCTGGCCGCCGAGGTGCTGGCCGGGACCGCCCCGGAGGAAGCGGATCCGGCGGTGACCGACAAGGCTGCTGCCGGTCTGGCCGCCGGGGATCCGTGCGGAACGGCCGGCGGCGCCGTTGGCGGACCGGTCGACGGGCCGGCCGACGGGGAACTCACCGCGGGACCGGTTCCTGCCGGAGGGCCGCCAGACCGGGGCTAGGCTTCAGCTATGAGCACACCAGCACCCGGAGCGTCCGCCACGTCCGCCACCGCCCTGATCACGGGCGCCACCGCCGGCCTGGGCGCCGAATTCGCCCGGCAGCTGGCCGAGCAGGGACACCACGTTGTCCTGGTGGCCCGCGACGCCGGACGGCTGCGCGCCGTGGCGGATGAGCTCGAGAACACCTACGGCATCCAGGCCGAGGCGCTGCCCGCGGACCTCGCGGACGACGCCGGCGTGGCCGCCGTCGTCGCGCGCCTCAGCGATCCCGCGCGGCCGGTGGAGATCCTGGTCAACAACGCGGGCATGGGACTTCTGCGGTCCTTCGCGGACAACGGGATCGACGACGAAAAGCGGCACCTCAAGCTGCACGTCGAGACCGCCATGGAACTGACGCACGCGGCGCTGCAGGGGATGCTGCAGCGGGGCTCGGGCCGGGTCATCAACGTCGCCTCCGTGGCCGCGTTCCTGCCGCGCGAGACCTATTCGGCCGCGAAGGCGTGGCTTCTCAGCTTCAGCCGCTGGGCCAACATCGCATATGCCGGCCGGGGAATACGTGTCACCGCCGTCTGCCCGGGCTTCACGCACACCGAATTCCACGACCGCATGGGCATGGATAAGACGGTGGCGCCGGCCTGGATGTGGCTGCGGGCCGAACAGGTGGTGAGGGAAGGCCTGGCAGATAACGCCAAGGGCAAGGCCGTCTCGATCCCCAGCCGGCGGTACAAGGTGCTGGTTGCGGCGGCCCGCCTCCTGCCTTCCCGGCTGGTCGCCGGACCGCCGCGCCGGTCCAAGTAACTCCACTCGACGCCGGGACCGGGTCCCGGGCGCGCTAAGCGGCCGGTACCGGCCTGCGGCGGCGGATCAGCAGCACCACCGCGATCCCGACGCAGGCACCGAGCAGGGTCTCGGCGGCGCGCTCGGCGACCAGCAGATGCGGATCGGCGGGGGCGGCCAGCTGCGTCATCAGCAGGATGACCGGGGTGAAGAACACCATCGCCAGGCCATAGTGGCGGGCCATGAACAGTTCCGTGCCGAACTGCAGGGCGATCACCAGGACGGCGACGGCGGCCGTTTCGTTGCCGGGGAAGAGCCGCAGCGGCGATCCCGGCCAGGGAAAAAGTACGGCGGCCACCACCACCAGGCCCAGCAGCGTGCCGATGATGCGGTGCAGGCCGCGGTAGACGCTGCTGGGCAGGTCCGCCCCGGCCAGCGGGACCGCGGCGGCGGCCATCGCCCAGTGCGGGTGGCCGCTGCCGCTGAGGACGCCGATGCTGCCGGCCGCAGCGACGGCCGTCAGGTACCGCGCGGCGTGGATCCACGCCGCGCGGCGGCGCGGACCCCGCAACGGCGCCACTGAACGTCCGGCGCCACGCTGCCAGGCCCGCGTCCGGACCCAGCCGCCGAAGCCGACAGCGATGGAGAAGGCGGCGGACGCGGCGCCGACCAGCACCGCGACATGCCCCGGCACCGGAGTAGGGATGGAAGCGCACGCGCCCAGCGCGAGGATGCCGAAGAACGGCCCGTTGGGTTTCAACCCCACCTTGTCCGCAAACAGCGACCCGACGGCCGCGAGGACGGCCTCGACCGCCACCAGCGACCAGGAATGCAGCTGGTTCACGGAGAGCACGACGCCGACAGTCAGACCGCCCACCAGGACCAGCGCGGCGTGGAGCTGGTGCCGGAGCCGCAGCTGGTGCGGCTCGGAACGGCCGTACATGCCGGTGAGGGCACCGAAGACGGCGTAGACGATAAGGTCCGCCCGCCCGACGGCGAGAAGTGCCAGCGAGGGCACCGCCACGCTGAGCGCCACCCGCAGCGCCGACGCATGGTCGCGGTTGGCCGGCCCCAGGCGATGGAGCAGCCGGGCGTGGCGCAGCAAGGACTGCATGCGGGCCTCCTTCGGTGACGGCAGACTGAACGGCAGCCGGAACGGTCGGATGTGAACGGGGGGGTAGTAGCCCGGGGGCAGGGCCGCCAAAGGCCCGCCGCGGCCGCTTCCCTTAGGGAGGAGCGGCTGCGACGGGCCTCTGCGGCGGGGCGCTGAGCGGGCCGGTCGGACTAGGCCGGGGCGTGAACCTTGCCGGCGTCGCCCTCACTGGTTCCGGCGGTGGTCATGGGCATATCCATGTGATCGAGGTCGATCAGCGGGTTCTCGTCCTGGGTGGCAACGAGTTCCCGTGCCTCGGCCTGGGTGTCGACGCTCGGCATGGAGCCCGGCAGCGGCATCTGCGCCGATTCCTTGAGGAAGTAGATCGCCACGGCACCGATCGCCGAGGTGACCATCAGGTAGTACGCGGGCATCATGTCGTTTCCGGTGGCCGAGATGAGGGCCGCGACGATGAACGGGGTGGTGCCGCCGAAGATGGCAACCGAGAAGTTGTACGCGATGCCCATGGCGCCATAGCGGCTGGCCGTCGGGAACTGGGCCGGAAGGGCGGAGGCCAGGTTGGCCACGTAGAACGTCACCGGGAACGCGATCAGTGCCAGGCCGGCCAGGGTGGACCAGATGTCGCCGATACCGATCAGCAGGAACGCCGGGGTGGCCAGGACGACGGTGCTGATCGCACCGATCCACAGCACCGGGCGGCGGCCGATCCGGTCAGAGAGCTTGCCGGTCAGCGGAATGCAGAGGCTCATGACCACCAGCACCGGGATGGTCAGCAGGGTGCCATGGACCTCGTCGTAGCCCTTGGACTCGGTAAGGTACGTCGGCATGTAGGACGTCAGGGCGTAGCCGGCGGTGTTGGCCGCGGCAACCAGGATCATCGCGGTGATGATGGAGCGCCAGTAGGCCTTCACGATGCCCACCGGGCCCTTGGAGGCGGCGGTGTCAGCGGCGGAGGCGTCCTTGGCGAGGTTCTCCTGTGCGTCCAGGGTGGCCTGGAACTGGGGGGATTCCTCGATCTTGCTGCGGAAGTACACGGCGATGGCGCCGAGCGGGCCGGCTACCAGGAACGGAATGCGCCAGCCCCACTGTTCCATGGTGTCCTGGCCGAGGGTCAGCTGCAGCACGGAGACCAGCGCGGCACCCAGGGCGAAGCCGAGGTAGCTGCCCATGTCCAGGAAGCTGGCGAAGAAGCCGCGGCGCTTGTCCGGGGCGTACTCGCTCACGAACGTGGTGGCACCGGCGTACTCGCCGCCGGTGGAGAAGCCCTGGATGAGCTTGAAGACGACCAGCAGGACCGCGGCCCAGATGCCGATCTGTGCATAGCCGGGCAGCAGGCCGACGGCGAAGGTACTTGCCGCCATGATCATCAGGGTCACGGCGAGGACCTTCTGGCGGCCCACCTTGTCGCCGAGCCAGCCGAACACGACGCCGCCGAGGGGGCGCGCGATAAAGGTGGCGGCGAAGGTGCCGAGCAGGAAGAGGGTCTGCACCGACTTGTCGGCTTCGGGCAGGAAGACCGGGCCCATGGTGGTGATCAGGTAGCCGAACACGCCGACGTCGTACCATTCCATCGTGTTGCCGACGATGGTTCCGCCGAGGGCCTTCTTCAGCATCGGCTGGTCGACGACGTTGACGTCGGACTCGCGGAGCCGGCGGCGGCGCAGGCGTGGTTTCTTGGCGGCACCGGGTGCGCCATGGTTGGTTCCGGCGGCGTTAATTACGCCTGCGGAAGAGTCGGTCGTGCTTCGGTCTTTGGGCATTTGGGAGGCTCCTGTGGAGATCATTTGCTTGCGACTTCTAGCTGCCCCGCTCCGGGCAGGCTTTCAATTTTACGCGATTTCCATGGCGTTTCCGATTTATCTGCCGTAGGATGCCCGGTTTCAGGCTTCCGGACGGCCGCATCCTGGGGCGTTGCCGGGCCGGTTTCACCGCGCCGTTACTGGGAAGTGGGCAGCTAGCTTAGTATCGCGGTAAAAAATTTCCCGTCGGGGCCTCTCCAGGCCCGTTTTGAGCCTCTTTCGTGCTGTCGGGTGGTGGATCCTCCGGGACTTCGCCGGCCGTTCCTACGGTTTCTTCGGCTCCTCCACGGCCGCCCGGGCGAGGCGGATCTCGGGCAGCCGCGACCACTCCGCCGGGAGGAGTTTCCGGGTCCCGTCCGGTTCGAAGCCGTGCTTGGCGTAGAACGCCCGGGCCCGCGGATTGTCCTCGAGCACCCAGAGGTACGCTGCGGAGTTGCCCAGGGCAGCGTTCAGCAACGCGGAGCCGATGCCGGTCCCGTAGGCGCGACGGAAGGTGTAGCAGGAGTACAGCTCCAGTTCCCCGGGACGGTCCTCGTCCCGGCCGGGGCCGGCGTCGGCGAACCCGACGATGACGTTGTTTTCGTCCAGGGCGATGATGCGCGGATCGGGGCCTGCGAGGTAGGGCCGGCGTCGTTCCACCCGGACGTCGATGCTCGCGCGGCGGTCTTCGAAGAACTGTGCGGGCAGCTGGTGTCCGTAGCACTCCTCGTGGACCGCGGTATGCATCCGCACCAGGGCGTCTGCGTCATCGGGGGAGGCCTGGCGGGTTCGGTATTCCATGCCCCCAGCCTAGAGACATCCCGCCAGCGGCGGACCTACCATGGTGGAACGCTTCATTTCATCGCGGAAAGGAAGAGCCATGGCGGATCATCACCCGAACGAGGAGCTCGAGCCGGAGGTCGCCAAGCACCTCGCCGAGTCCATGGACGAGGTACCCGGCCCGGAAAGCCACCACCCGGCGCCGCCTTCCCCGGCCGACGGCCACGAATGGCCGGACGGGAGCGGAAAGCACCGGCACCCGAAGGACCGCGATGCCGTCCGCGGCCAGCAGGGCCAGCAGGTTGCCGATGCCGCCATCCACCGGCAGAGCCGGCCGCAGATTCCGCACCACGACTAGGCTCCGGACTCGACGACGACGTCGGCCGGAGTCTTGTCCAGCCGCCAGCCGCGCCAGACCGGGTGGCGGAGCTTGCCGCTGCCGGTCCACTCGCCGAACGTCACCTCACCCACAAGCTTCGCTGAGACCCAGTGGGCGTCCGCGGCGTCGGCGGCCGGCACGTCATCGAAGGGCGAGGTCTTGCGTGGCAAGGCATCCAGCTGCCGGCGGATCTCGGCGAGTTCGCGGGTACTGAATCCGCTCCCGACGCGGCCCACGTAGCGGAGCCGAGCGCCGTCCGGGATGCCCACCAGCAGGGAACCGACGGAGTCCCGCCGGCCGCCGTTGCCGGGAAGCCAGCCGCCGACCACCACCTCCTGGGTCCTCTCGAACTTCAGCTTCAGCCAGGACCGGCTCCGCTGGCCGACGTAGCGGCCGCCGGTGCGCTTGGCCATGACGCCCTCGAGGCCCAGTTCCTCGGCGCTCTCCAGCAGGTGTCCGACGTCGGCGTCGATCACCTGCGACAACTCCACCGGGCACCGCTCCAGGTCGCCGGCGGCAATGAACTCCTCCAGCCGCCGACGCCGTGCCGTGAGCGGGCGACGGCGGAGGTCCTCACCGTCGTCGGTGAGCAGGTCGAACAGCATCAGGCGCACGGGCGTGGCGGCCCGGGCCTTGGCAACGTCTGCCGCCTTGGTCAGCTTCATCCGGCCCTGCAACAGCCCGAAGTCGGGACGGCCGGAGGGGCCGACGGCGATGATCTCGCCGTCGGCGGCGAAGTCCCGTGGTGGCCAGCACGAACGGTCCGTCAGCTCCGGATAGCTGGCCGACATATCGATCCCGTTCCGGCTGATCAGGCGGATCCGCTGCGCGTCCCCGAGAACCAGGGCGCGGACGCCGTCCCACTTCAGCTCAAACTGCCAGTCGTCGTCGGTCAGGTCCGCCCTGGTCCCGGGACTGGCCAGCATGGGGGAGAGCTCGGCCGGGCGCGGGGCCCTGCCTTCATCGCCGGTCGCAGCATGTCTGGCATCTGCGTCCGCAGGGTGTCCGGTACCAGCGTGTCCGGCGTCGCGGCTGTCCATCAGGTGGATGAGCCACTGGTCGTTGGCCTGGCCGGTGTGGATGAGCGCGAACCTCCGGGTGCCGCCCAGGCCGCCGTCGTCCTGCCCGGTGAGCGTGGCGATGACTTCCTTCCCGGCGATCCACTTTTCGCACTCGTAGTGCCCGCGGTCCCAGATGCTGACGGTCCCCGCCCCGTACTGGCCCGTGGGGATGGTGCCCTCGAAGTCCGCATAGTCCATCGGGTGGTCCTCGGTCTGCACGGCGAGGTGGTTCTTCGCCTTGGACGTTGGCACGCCTTTGGGTAGCGCCCAGGACACCAGCACGCCGTCGCGCTCCAGGCGGAAGTCATAGTGCAGGCGGCTGGCATGGTGCTCCTGGATGACGAAGCTCTCCCGAAGACTCCCCTCCCCGTTCCGGGACTGATGCTGTTCCGCGGTGAATGGTTCCGGTGTGGCCGCCGCGTCGCGCTTGGCGCGGTACTTTTCCAGCCGCGGATCTGTGTTGCCGCCGTCGCCGCCGTCGGATGGGGGGCGGTCGCCGCCGCCGCTCGCACCGGAGATGACGGCGAAGGGGTCCTTGCCGGCAGCCACCCGCTTCATCACCTCCTGATAGTCGAGCTGGTGCAGGTCGGCGCGCCCGAGCTCGGCCCAGGTCCGGGGCGCGGCGACGGTGGGCCGGAGCCGGCCGCG
>DASSXE010000456.1:0-11616 GCA_035704125.1 Arthrobacter sp. | reverse complement strand
CAGCGGCACGGCCATGACCGCATAGAACAGCGTGTTGGCCAGCGACGAGGCCACCTTCGGGTCCTGGAAGAGGAGCTGGTAGTTGGTTGTTCCCGCAGGTCTGGCGACGTTCGTCGCCAGGTTATAGCGGCTAAAGGAAATCACCAGGCTGTAGGCCATGGCGCCAAGCATGAAGACCAGGAAGCCGACGATCCAGGGCGAAATGAACAGGTATCCCGCCAACGCCTCCCGGCGGTTGTACTTCACCCGCGCGGCACGTCCCCGTCTGGGCTTTGGCCCCGCCGGCGCGGAGCGCACCCCCGATTTCTCTGCCATCAGGTAACCCCTCTTTCTCCCGTCGAGCACGCGGTGTTCGGGCCCCGGCGGCGGTCCCGACGTTGGGACCATATCCTTGCTTCCACCCGCCGCGTGGGCTAGCTTTCAAAATAGCAAGCTTGCTTACAGTGTTGCACTCGAATCGCTTTTCGCCGAGGGTTTCCCGGCCGCGATCAAAAGGACCACTATTGGGAGGATGCGTCGATGCAATTTCGAATGACGAAGGGTGCGGCCGTGCTGGCCCTGTCGGTAATGGGATTGACCGCCTGCGGCGGCGGGAGCAATGGTGCCCCGGCTTCCTCGGCGGATTTCAAGAAGGATAGTTCCGGGACCATCACAGCTTGGGCTTTTGATAACGCGGACGACGTCGGCAAGGCGCGGATGGCCTACGCAGGCTCGAAACTCCCCAACGTCAAGATCACGATGGACCAGACACCCTTTGACGCCCAAAAGTTCACCACCCGGGCGGCCAGCGGCGACGTCCCGGACGTCGTCCAAATGGACCGGGCTTTCGTTGCCACCTACGCCGCGCAAGGGCTGATTAAACCGCTCGACGGATGCTTCAAAGCCCACGACATGGACCCCGGAAAGCAGTTCTATCCGGCGGTCACCCAGCAGGTCACTTACCAGGACAAGGTCTGGGCCGTGCCGCAGTTCTACCAGCCGGCAGCGATCATCCTGAATCAGAATGTCCTGCAGGGTGCGGGTGTCTCCGCAGCGGACATCGACACCTCGGATAAGTCGAAGCTGCTGGCGTCCATTGGCAAGGCCTCCAAAGCCGAGGGCGGTAACCCCTCGACGCTCGGCTTCGACCCGGTCGCCGCAGGCCAGCCTGAACTGTGGATCCTCGGCCAGGGCGGCCGTCTGGTGGACGACAAAGGGGCTCCGGCGCTGGACGATCCCGCCAACACCGCTGCCCTGACGTTCCTCAAACAGATTTACGATGCCCAGGGCGGCTACGCGAAAGCCAAGAGCTTCTCGGATTCCTTCGACACCTTCGGCAAGCAGAACCAGTTCGTCAAGAACCAGGTAGGCGCGCAGGTGGATGCCCAGTGGTACGTCAACGTGCTCGCGCCGTACTCCCAGTCGCTGGCCCTGTCCGCGGTGCCGTTCAAGGACAAGGACGGCAAGCCGTTCACCGTGGCCGGCGGAACCTCGTTCGTGATCCCCGCAGGAGCCAAGAACCCCGATGCTGCCTGCGCCTGGATGACATCGCTAGTCACCGATGATGCCTGGCAGGCCGCCGGCGACGCCCGCTCACAGAAGATCGCTGCCACCCCCGGGGGCATTAATACCGGCCTGTTCACCGGCTCACCGTCGGCGGACAAACTGATCCGGGACAAGTTCGTCAAGCCCAGCGGCAACGCCGGATTCGACGAGACCATCAAGACCTACTACGACGTCCTTCCCGCAGGGAAGTCGCTCGGTGCCTCACCCGCGGGCCAAACGATCAAAACCGAACTGAACAACGCCGTCGCGTCCGCGCTGCTGGGCACCAAAGCGCCGGACAAGGCTCTCGCAGATGCCCAGGCGGCCGCGAAGCGCGCCTTCGATCAGGCAGGATCTTGACCCTCCGGCACCTCGGCTGACCACCAGCGGAGGGGACCGCGGAGCCTCGCGCTCCGCGGTCCCCTCTTGCGCTCGGCGGCAGCCGCGGCCGGAAGGCGCGGGTCTAAGATGGTTGCCGCAGCCGGAATGCAAGGAGAAGAGATGCCAGAGACCCTGACCGCCATCGAATTCGATGAATACCTGCCGCACGCGCCGTCCGCGGTGTGGCGGGCGCTGACGGAACCCGACCTCATCGGGACGTGGCTGATGGACAACGACTTTCAACCCGTCGTCGGCCACGATTACACGATGAGGGGAACCCCCGTTCCGGCCGTGGGCTTCAGTGGCCTCGTCGCAAACCAGGTTCTGGAGATCGATCCCGGACGTCTCCTCCGCATCGCCTGGCGCGATGCCGAGTCAGGCAACAACCTGCGAAGCACGGTGACCTGGACGCTGGTGCCGGAGCAAGCGGGAACGCGGTTGTTCCTGGTCCACGAGGGCTTCGATCCGGCCGAGCCCAGCCACGTGGTGGCGCACCGCATCATGGCCGGCGGCTGGCGCGGCCACCTCTTCAAGCGGCTGACGGAAACGCTCGACCGCACCGAGGGCTAGCAGGCGGCCCTCCGCTTGACGACGCCCCCCGTTGCTGGCACGCGCCAGGGCCTGATCTTCGGGCCCGCAGCGGTGCCAGACTAGAGGTACCGGGGAGGGGGAAGCTCTCCCGGCCCTCACGGGGCCGAGGTTTCGACCGAAAGCGTGACGAGAATGGCTCAGCAGACGGGGCCGGAGCGCCCCGATATCTTTACGCGATTTACCACCAGAACCGCCAAAGTCCTGGGGCACGCCTGGGTGTTTACCGCCGCGGTTTTCGTCCTCATTCTGTGGGCGCTGACCGGGCCGTTCCTGGGCTTCTCCGACACCTGGCAACTGGTGATCAACACCGGTACCACCATCGTTACCTTCCTGATGGTCTTCATCATTCAAAACACCCAAAACCGGGACACTGCCGCGCTGCATCTGAAATTGGATGCGCTGATGCTCGAGCTCCAGGTCAGCAACGCCAAGCTCTATGACGCTGAGAACGAAGGCGAAAAGGAGATCGAGCGGCAGCGCCAACGGATCGCCGGCGCCGCGGGCCGGGAGGCCGGAACCGGCGGCGAGGGCCGTTGAATCCGGCCGCTTACGCCCGCCCCGTTACGTCCGGCCGCACGCCCGGTCTCCTAACGGGCCGCCACCAGGGCCTGCGGGGCGGCCTGCTTCATCCGGGTCTGGAGCCAGCGCAGCTGGACGGAGGTTTCGCCGTCGCACTGGGACACGACGTCCAACAGGTCGCGGTCCCGGAGAGCTGAAGCGGCCTGCTTCACCATGGTCCAGGTCACGTCGACGAAGCTCGCCAGCAGGTAGAGGTCCTGCAGGTCCCGGAGCAAGCCCACCGGGCCGCTGCGTGTGCCGGACAGCCCCTCGGCATGGAGCCGTTCCGGCTCGGCATCGGAGAGGTCCTCACCATAGCGCTGCACCACGGGATGCAGCAGCCGGCTGTGCTGATCACACTGCCGCGCCAGGGTCTGGCACAGGAAATGAACGTCCGGCTCGGTGCCGTGGCCGGCCGCGACCTGCCGGAACGACTCTGCCAGCGTGCGCTCGGCCTCATGAAGCATGCCCAGGTAAAGGGAGAGATTCATTTCAGGCCGTCCTTTCCTGCAGCCGGGGTCCCGGCGCCCTTGATGGCATCGGGGAAGCGCGGCGGCGCAAGTCCGAGCAATTCGGTGGCCTCGCTCCCGGCGTCCCCGGTGGTTGGCTTCACCCGCGCGCGGCCGGCAGCGGCCGGCCGGGACGCCGTCGTGGTCGGGGCTGGGGCGGGTCCGGACCCGTCGCCGATTTTCTCCACCTTGACCGCCGCGTTCTTGAACACCGGCTGTTTGGAGACCGGATCCCATTCGGTGAGGGTGAGTTCGTTGGCGGCCGTCGGATGCCCGCCGGGCGAACCGCCGCCGTCCCAGTAGCCATAGTGGAACGGCGCGAAGACGGTACCGGGCCGGATGCCGCTGACCCTGGCCGGAACTTCGATCAGGCCACGCCGCGACGTGACCCGGACCAGGTCCCCCTCGCTGATTCCCAGCCTGCCGGCGTCGTCCGGGCCGAGCTCGACCCAGGCGCTGGGGGCCGCCTTCGTCAGCGGCCGGGAACGCCCGGTCTTGGTCCGGGTGTGGAAATGGTAGGCCGTGCGGCCCGTGGTGTAGCGCATCGGGTATTCCCCGTCGGGTTCCTCGTGCGGCGGAAAGTAGTCCGCGGTCTTCAGGACCGCGCGCCCGGCGGGAACGCTGGCGCGGAACTTTTCGGCCCCCACGGTCGCCCCGGTCAGCAGGTCGTGCCCGTAACTTTCGCAGTAGTCCGGGGCCGTCGGGAAGACGCCGTCCGCGTAGAGCCGGTCGCGGCCGTCCGGGTTGTCCTCGTTGCAGGGCCAAGGGATGCCGCTGCCGCCGCGGAGACGGTCGTAGCTCATGCCGCTGTAGTCGCAGGGGCGGCCCCGGGAGCACTCGCGCCAGGCGTTGAAGCCGTCCTCGGGGCCGGCCCAGGTGAGCAGCGGAGCGCCCTGCAGCGTGGTGAACCCCATCCGGCGGGAGTAGTCCAGGAAAATGTCCAGGTCGCTGCGTGCTTCCCCGGGCGGGTCCACCGCCTTGTCGGAGAGGTGGACGGTGCGGTTGACGTTGGTGAAGGTGCCGGTCTTTTCGCCCCAGCCGGCGGCCGGCAGGACGACGTCGGCGGCCTGCGCCGTTTCGGTCAGGTACAGGTCCTGCACCACCAGGAAGAGCTCCGGCTTGGCCAGGATCTCCCGGATCCGGGGCAGGTCGGGCATGGAGACGGCCGGGTTGGTCGCGGAGATCCAGAGGAACTCGATCGACCCCTGTTCGGCGTAACGGAAGATCTGCATCGCATGGGTCGGGGGCGCCCAGTGCGGAATGGTCAGCGGAGCGACGTCCCACAGGCGCGCCAGTTCGGCGATGTGCTCCGGGTTCTCCCAGTTCCGGAATCCGGGAAGGTCCCCGTCCGCGCCGCATTCGCGGTTGTTCTGCGCGGTGGGCTGCCCGTTCATCTGCAAGATGCCGCAACCCGGGCGGCCCAGCTGGCCGCGGAGCAGGTGCAGGTTGTTGACCTGGCAGGAGGACGCTGTTGCCTGTGCAGACTGGTAGAAGCCCTGCAGCACCGTGGACAGGACCCGGCCCGAGGTGCCGAAGATCCGGGCCGCCTCACGGATATCCGCGGCGCTCACGTCGCAGACCGCGGCGGCGGCCTCCGCGGTCCAGTGCTTCACGGTGGCCTCCAGCTCATCGAAGCCCACGGTGTGGGCCCGGATGTAGTCCTGATCGGCCCAGCCGTTGGCCAGGACTTCGTGGACCAGCGCATTCATCAGGGCCAGGTTGGTGCCGGGCCGGACCGCCAGGTGCACATCCGCGTGCCGGGCAACCTCCGTGTCGCGCGGGTCGATGCAGACGATTTTGGGCCGGTCCGGTCCGGCGATGCGGTCCAGCACCCGCGACCACAGGACGGTCTGGGTCTCGGCCATGTTGTGTCCGTAGAGGAATATCGCGTCGCAGCTGTCGATGTCGGTGTAGGAACCGGGCTGCCCGTCAGCGCCGAAGGTCTCCTTCAACGCCGCCGCCGCCGTGGCGGTGCACAGGCGGGTGTTGCCGTCCATGTGCGGGGTCCCGATGCCTGCCTTACCGATGACGGCCAGGGCGTAGTACTCCTCCAGGAACAACTGCCCGCTGGTGTAGAAGCCGTGGCTGAGGGGTCCGCGCTCCTGCAGCAGCTGGCGGCTGCGTTCCGTGATGCGGTTCATGGCGGTGTCCCAATCGCATTCCACCAGCCGGCCGTTTTCGCGGATCATCGGTTTTTTCAGGCGGTCCCGGTGCGAAACCCCTTGCCAGCTCGCGAACAAACCCTTGGGCCCCAGCCGTCCGTGGTTGACCAGGTCCCCGGCGCGGCCGCGGATGCCCACCATCGCGCCGTCCTTGACCGCGATGTCGCACGCGCAGCCGTTGCTGCACAGCACGCACGCGGACTGGACCCAGCGGTCGACGTCGTCCGCCGTCAACCCCTCTCCCAATGCCTGGTCCACCCGCACCGGCCAGAGTCCGTCCCGGGGGTAGGGGGTTCGGCTGCCCCAGATGTCAGCAATTCGATCAACCACGGTTGTCCTCCTCTTGGCCGCCGGCTGCGCCGGGGAATCAGATAGTTGCCCGTATCAAGCATTACCAGCAGCGGTGAAGTGAGTACAGGGCTGGGGCCGTCGCCGCGGGCTGCGGCCGGGGTGCCGGCAGCCGCTCATTTGTGCACCAATGCGCGGGATTCCGCAAAATATGGTGAACTAGGCGGGTATGGGCGGATCTGCCCGAGCCACCATTTTCTGTAGGAGCACCGTGCCAAGCAAGGCCCCCACCGGCAAGAAACTCGTGATTGTGGAGTCTCCCGCCAAGAGCAAGACCATCGCCAAGTACCTGGGCGAGGGCTTCATCGTTGAGGCCTCCATCGGTCACATCCGAGACCTCCCGCAGCCCTCGGAGCTCCCTGCAGAACTGAAGAAAACCTCGGTGGGCAAGTTCGCCGTCGACGTCGACAACGGCTTCAAGCCGTACTACGTGGTGTCTCCGGACAAGAAGAAAAAAGTCGCTGAACTCAAGGCGCAACTCAAGGGCGCCGACGCCCTCTATCTCGCAACCGATGGGGACCGCGAGGGCGAGGCCATCGCGTGGCACCTGCTGGAAGTCCTCAAGCCCAAAGTCCCCGTGTACCGGATGACCTTCGGCGAAATCACCAAGGAAGCCATCCACCGCGCCATGGACAACCTGCGCGACGTGGACCAGGACCTGGTTGACGCACAGGAGACCCGCCGCGTCCTCGACCGGCTCTACGGCTACGAAATCTCGCCGGTGCTGTGGCGGAAGGTGGCCCGCGGCCTGTCCGCCGGCCGCGTCCAGTCCGTCGTGACCCGCATGGTGGTGGACCGGGAACGCGAGCGGATGGCCTTCAAGGCCGCCTCCTACTGGGACCTGACCGGCCAGTTCGGCGCGGAATCCGGTTCCTTCAAGGCGAAACTGGCCTCGGTCGACGGTTCCAAGGTTGCCAGCGGCCGGGACTTCAACGACGACGGCGAGCTCACCTCCCGCGGCGTCGTGCACCTGAACGAGGAACTCGCCACATCCCTGGCCGCAGGCCTGCAGAACGCGGACTTCCGGGTCCGCTCCGTCGACACCAAGCCCTACACCCGCCGGCCGACGGCGCCGTTCACCACCTCCACGCTGCAGCAGGAGGCCGGCCGCAAACTGCGCTTCACCTCCAAGAGCACCATGCAGGTCGCGCAGCGGCTCTACGAAAACGGCTACATCACCTATATGCGTACGGACTCCAACGCGCTGAGCAACGAGGCCATCACCGCCGCGCGGCGCCAGGCCTCCGAGCTGTACGGCCCCGAGTACGTACCGGCCTCACCCCGGGTGTACAGCGGCAAGGCGGCCAACGCGCAGGAGGCCCACGAGGCCATCCGCCCCGCCGGTGACTCCTTCCGCACCCCGGCGCAGGTGGCAAAGCAGCTCTCCGGCGACGAATTCCGCCTGTACGAACTGATCTGGAAGCGCACCGTCGCCTCGCAGATGGCCGACGCCAAGGGCTCCACCGCCACGATCCGGCTCGGTGCCGTGACCGTCGGGGACCCGAACGACCGCCGCGACGCGGAATTCTCCGCCTCCGGCACCGTCATCACCTTCCCCGGCTTCCTGGCAGCGTATGAGGAAGGCAAGGACGAAAGCCGCGGCGACGAGGACTCCGAGGAGGCCCGCCGGCTGCCGAACGTGGCCAAGGACGACGCGCTCACCGCCGCCGAAATTGTCGCCGTCGGGCACGAAACCTCGCCGCCGCCGCGCTTCACCGAAGCGTCACTGACGGCCGAGCTGGAGAAGAAGGGCATCGGCCGTCCGTCGACCTACGCCTCGACGATCTCCACCATCCAGGACCGCGGTTACGTCCGGAAACAGGGCTCGGCGCTGGTCCCGAGCTGGATCGCGTTCTCCGTGGTTCGGCTGTTGGAACAGCACTTCCATGACTATGTGGACTACGACTTCACGGCCGATATGGAAGCGGACCTGGACAAGATCGCCAACGGCCAGGAGGCCGGCGCGGTATGGCTGAAGCACTTCTACTTCGGCGAGGACGCCGACCCCGGGCTGCTGAGCATCGTCAACAACCTCGGTGAAATCGACGCCCGCGAAATCAACTCGGTCCCGATCACCGACGGGATCACCCTGCGCGTGGGCAAGTTCGGCCCGTACCTGGAAAGCTCTATCCCCACCGTGGACCCGAAGACCGGGGAAGTGGTGGAGTCCGCCCGCGCCAACGTGCCCGAGGACCTGGCACCCGATGAGCTCACCGCGGCCAAGGCCGTGGAGCTGATGGAGACCGCCGCCCCGGAGGAGCGCGTGCTCGGCGAGGATCCGCACACCGGGCACACCGTGGTGGCCAAGAACGGCCGTTACGGCGCCTACGTCACTGAGATCATCCCGGAGATGACCGAGGAACAGCTCGCCAACCTGCCGGTGGAGTACTACAAGAATGGCAAGCCGAAGCCGGCGAAGAAGCCCGTCAAGGCCAAGCCGCGCACCGGGTCGCTGTTCGCCTCGATGAGCGTGGACACGGTGACCCTGGATGAGGCGCTGCAGCTGATGAGCCTGCCGCGTGTCCTCGGCCAGGACGCCGAGGGGACCCCGATCACCGTGCAGAACGGACGCTTCGGGCCCTACCTGAAGAAGGGCACCGACTCGCGCTCGATCGGTTCCGAGGAGGAGATCTTCACGATCACCCTGGAGCAGGCCCTGGAGATCTACTCGCAGCCCAAGCAGCGCGGCGCCCGCGCCGCGGTTCCGCCGCTGGCCGAGTTCGGCCCGGACCCGGTCTCGGAGAAGAACATCGTGGTGAAGGAGGGCCGCTTCGGTCCGTACATCACCGACGGCGTCACCAACATCACCGTGCCCCGCAGCACCTCCGTCGAGGAGCTCACCCGCGAACAGGCCGTGGAACTGCTGGCCGAGAAGCGGGCCAAGGGTCCGGTAAAGCGCAAGCCGGCGCCCCGCAAGGCACCCGCCCGGAAGGCTGCAGCCAAGAAGTAGCGGGCGCCGGGGCCGTCCAGCGTCGCCACCGGCGCCCCGGCTCGCGGGTTCAGGCCGGGCTCGCTGTTTGTAAACGGCGACGGCGGAGCGAACCAGCGAGTCCGTCCGGCGTCGGGGACTTGCGGACCCGCGAGCGGCATGCACATAGCGGGAACTCCGGCTGGTCCGTGGGCCCTTTTCGGCGGAGTCTTCCGTCATGGAATCCCACGACGTTGCAGAGCCCGGGCTGCTCCCGAAAACCGGTTTCCTCTGGCGCGCGGAGGAATTGCTGGACGGGGGTCTGTCGACACGGCGGATCAGTCAGCTGACCGGAGCCGGAGCCTTGGTCCGCCTGCGTCGAGGCTGCTAAGTCCGCGGCAGTTACTGGGCAGGACTGGACCGGGACGCGGCCGCGCGCTGCCGGATCGAGGCCTACGCCCACCGGACTTTGACGTGTTCCACGGGTGGGTCTGTGTTCAGCCACACCTCCGCGGCTCGGCTTCATGGACTCTGCCTCTGGCAGGTTGACGAGACCATTCACCTCACGGTGCCGTTCCTTCCGTCCTCCGGAGGCCATGCCGAGGACGTCCAGGCGCACACCCGCCGACTCGCCGACGCCGACGTCGTTCACCTTGCCGGTCTTCGGGCCAGGTCCCTGGAGCGCACTGCGGCTGATAGCTGCCTGATCCTGAGCTATTCGCAAGGCCTGATTGTGATGGACCACGCCCTTCGGCTGGGGGCTGACCGGGCCGCCCTGGAGCGGTATTGCATCCAGCTCCGCGGCGCGTCCGGCGTCGGTACGCTGCGCAAGGTCTTGGCCCATGCGGACCCGCTCTCCGAGTCTCCCGGCGAGACCCTCGCCCGTGACCTTGTCCGGCGGCTGCGCCTGCCCGCGCCGGTGCTGCAGCTTGAGGTCCGGACCCGGGTGGGAACGTGCCGGATTGACTGTGCATGGCCGGAGCCAAGGGTCGCGCTGGAGTTCGACGGCCGCCGCAAGTACTTTGACTTTGCTCCCACGTCCGAGGCGGTCTTCGCGGAACGGCGGCGGGAAAAGGCTCTGATGGAACTGGGCTGGATAGTCATTCGGATCGAGTGGCGGGACCTGTTCCGGGAGCGGGAGTTCAAAGCGCGGCTGCTGGCGGCACTGGCTCGCTGACCGGGTTGGCCGCCCCCGGCCCTGACGCCGCTGCTCGCGGGTTCGGGCCGGGCTCGCTGTCTGTAAACGTCGACGGCGGAGCGAACCAGCGAGCGATGCCCTGCGGCGTCGGGGAATTGCGGACCCGGGCGCAACGTGATCGAGTAGGACCATGACTGAACAGCCCACACCCATGGATTCACAGCCGCTCAACGACCTCGAAGAGAAGCTCGCCCGGGGGGAGCAGCCGGACGCCAACCCGGTGGACGTCATCCTGTCCTTCCTTAATAACGAGGTATACATCGTCAGCTCGGACACCCTGGAGGGGCCGGACGCCCAGGTCGAGCCGCTGGTGCTCGCCAACGCCTCGGGCAAGCCGGTCCTGGCGGTCTTTTCGCACCCCAGCCGGGTGACGGAGCAGTACCTCGCTGCCGCGCCGAACGTGCTCGGCACCCAGGGTGCGGCCATCCTGGGCAACCTCGGCGACGAGCTCGGCATGGTCATCAACCCCGGTGCTGCCTACGGGTTCGAGATCGACCCGGAGGGCGTCGCCAACATCCGGCGCGACTTCAAGCCCTCCGACGAGGAGCTCTCCGATGAGGAGCCCGGCGCGGCCCCTGAGAACCAGGCCTAGCCGCACAGCCGTCGGTTCCGCGCCACCGGCGGCCGCGGCCCGTTAGGCGGCCCGCAGCCGCCGGGCAATAATGTGCCTATGCGACTAGGCGTACTCGACATAGGGTCCAACACCGTCCACCTTCTCCTCGTGGACGCCCACCCCGGCGCGCGCCCGGTGCCCTTCGCCTCGCACAAGCGGTCCCTTTCCCTGGTGCAGCACCTGGAAAGCGACGGCAGCATCAACGACACCGGCCAGCACGAGCTCGTGGAGTTCGTGCTGGAAGCGTGGGAGTTCGCAGCAAAGCACAAGGCCGAGGACCTGCTGGCTTTCTGTACCTCGGCCATCCGCGAAGCCACCAACGGCACCGAGGTGCTGGCGCGGGTCAAGCACGAGACGACGGTGACGCTGCGGGAGCTGAGCGGCAGTGAAGAAGCCTCGATGACCTTCTTCGCCGTCCGCCGCTGGTACGGCTGGGGCGCCGGGCCGATGCTGAACCTGGACATCGGCGGCGGATCCTTCGAAATGGCCTACGGCCAGGACGAACTCCCGGAGCTGGCCATGTCGGTCCCGCTTGGCGCCAGCCGCCTCACCCGGGACTGGCTGCAGGAGGACCCGCCGTCAGCCAAAAGCGTCAAGGAGCTGCGCAAGTACATCCGCGCCACCCTGAAGCCCGCCGTGAAGGACTTCGAGAGCCTCGGGAAGGCCAACCACGTGGCCGGCACCTCCAAGACGTTCCGTTCGCTGGCACGCATCGCCGGCGCGGCACCCAGCGGCGCGGGCCCGTACGTCAAGCGCGAACTCTTCGCCACGGACCTGGGCCTGTGGGCGCAACGCATTTCCGCCATGGAAGTGGAGGACCGCCT
>DASSXE010000264.1:0-5335 GCA_035704125.1 Arthrobacter sp. | reverse complement strand
CGCCAGAGCGGCTGGGTCTTGGCCTTTTCCAGTTCGGTGAAGAGCTTCTCCGTGCTGGCCGTCGGCTTGGAGGGGCTCTTGGCCGTGCCCTTGGTGTAGAAGTACGGCACCAGTTCGAACTCGCCGGTGCCCACGCCCTTGGCACGCTTCTCCCGGCGGATCCGGACCCCGGCGAGGTCCTCTGGCGTGAGCCGGAACAGCGTTGCCTCACTCGTGAGCGGCGGCACCTCAGGTTCGGCCGGCTGCGTGAGGGCAATCGCCGCCTCCCAGCCCAGGGCCTCGATGTCGAAGGCACCCCGGCTGGCCACATGGAACACGCGCTCACGCAGCTGCGAGGGGCAGGACCTGGCGTTGGGGCAGCGGATGTCCACATCGCCCTCTTTGCCGGGGGCCAGCGGCGTGCCGCAGGACGGGCATTCGGTGGGCATCACAAAGTCGCGCACCGGCGGGTCCTGCTGGTCCCGGAGCGCCAGCACCGGCCCGACGATCTCGGGGATGACGTCGCCGGCCTTGCGGAGCACCACGATGTCGCCGATCTTGATGCCCTTGGCCTTGACGACATCCTGGTTGTGCAGGGTGGCCATGCTTACCGTCGAGCCGGCGACCTTGACCGGCTCCATGATGCCGTAGGGGGTGACCCGGCCGGTGCGGCCGACGTTGACGGCGATGTCCAGCAGCTTGGTGTTGACCTCTTCGGGCGGGTATTTGTAGGCCACTGCCCAGCGCGGAACCCGGCTGGTGTAGCCGAGGGCACGCTGGGTGGCGAGGTCGTCCACTTTGACGACAATCCCGTCGATCTCGTGGCTGAGGCTATGGCGTTTGTCCCCGTAGCGCTTGATGAAGTCCAGCACCTCCGCCAGGCCCGGAAGGACCTCAAAATAAGGGCTGGTGGGCAGCCCCCAGTCGGCGAGCTGGCGGTAGGTGTCCGACTGGCTCAGCGTCGTGAGGCCGTCGCGGGCGCCGATGCCGTGGACGTACATCTTCAGCGGCCGCTTGGCGGTCTCCGCCGGGTCCTTTTGCCGCAGGGAGCCGGCCGCGGCGTTGCGCGGGTTGGCCAGCGGAGCCTTGCCCTCGTTGATCAGCGCCTCGTTGAATTCGGCGAAGGCCTTGGACGGGATGAACACCTCGCCCCGGATTTCCATCTCCGCCGGGAAGTCGCTGCCCGTCAGCTGTTGCGGGATTTCCTTGATGGTCAGGACATTGTGGGTGATGTCCTCGCCGGTGGTGCCGTCGCCGCGGGTGGCGGCCCGGATCAGCACGCCGTCCCGGTAGAGCAGATTCACGGCCAGGCCGTCGATCTTCAGTTCGGTGAGCCACGACGGCGGGGTCCCGCCGTTGCCGATTTTAGCAATGCCGGCCTCCGTCTTGGCGATCCAGGCCTCGACTTCTTCGACCGAGAACACGTCCTCAAGGCTGTACATCCGGGTCAGGTGTTCGACGGCGGCGAAGGCGGCGGAGACTTCACCGCCGACCTCCTGGGTGGGCGAATCGTTGGCCACCAGTTCGGGGTGGGTGGCCTCGATCGTTTCCAGCCGGCGGTAGAGCTCGTCGAACTCGGCGTCGGAGATGACCGGGGCGTCCTGCTGGTAGTACGCGAAGCGGTGCTTGCGTACCTCCTCGACCAGCTGTTCGTATTCGTCGCGGATGGCCTCCGACGGGACGCTCTCCCCGTCGCCGGCGGGGGCCGCTGCCTGGGATCCGGTACCTGCTGCAGTCTTCGCTGTGCTCACAGACCTATCCTGCCTTAGAACCCTGACATTGTCCGGTCTGCCGGCGGGATCGGGGGCATACGGGCGGCACGTCAGCTCCGGTTTTCCGGTGGCAGCGCGACCTGGAGTTTCCGGACCTTGCCGCGGCCCACGATGTAGCCGCGGCCCGGGATGAAGTCGCCGCTGATCCGGCCGAGTGAGGTGTTCAGCAGGCTGTCGCCCTCGATGTCGCCGGGGTTCAGCAGCAGGCCGCGGCGGCCTGACTTGAACGGCTGGGCCAGCGACCAGGCCGAGGACCAGGTGGAGGTTTCGGATTCGCCCACCACCCACTGGTCCGCCTTGATCGACGCGGTCACCAGCCGGCCCAGGCCGGATTCGGCCAGGGTGTCGGTGAACTCGGTCAGCCCCTCGATGAAGATCGCCAGCTTGCCCGGGGTTCCGGTGCTGTAGTCGACCAGTTCGTCCAGGGCTTCCTCGACGTCGTCGGCGCCCACCACGGAGCGGTCCCAGAGCTTCAGGGACGCGGCCGCCGAGCGCCGTGATCCGAGGTAGATCAGCTCCACGCCGGGGTTGGAGCGGCGCAGGGCGTGGGCCAGGGTCACCAGCGCGACCGTGCGGCCGGAGCCGGGCGGGCCGGCCAGCAGCAGCGGGCCCTTGGCGAGGATCTCGGCCGGCTGCAGCGTCTCGTCGTCGACGCCGATCACCGGCAGGTCGGGGCTGCCCGCCGGGAGCAGGTCCAGGTCCACCGAGTCGGGCAGGCGCTCGATCTGCGGGGCGCGTTCCACGCCCTGGCGCAGCATGGCCTCGCGGAGTTTGTGCACCTCGCGGGCCTGGACCGCCAGGTTGGAGTTGCCGCCGAGGACCGCCAACTGCACCTCGAGGTTGCCCAGCAGGCCGCGTCCCGGCGGGGTGCCGGCGCCGAGCACGTCGCGGGGCACGTCCATGGACAGGTAGTCCTCCTCCGAAGACAGCCGCAGCACCAGCCGGCGCTGGATCGAGGCCAGCAGCGAGGCCGGGACCGCGTTGGGCCGGTCGCCGGTGACCACCAGGTGGATTCCCAGCGGCCGCCCGTCGGTGGCCAGCTGCAGGAAGATGTCCCATAGCGCCGAGAGTTTGCTGTATTCGTAGGTCTCCCGGAAGGAGGAGATGCCGTCCACCAGGATGAAGATGCGCTTCTCGTCCGGCATGCCGGCCAGCCGGCGGTATTCGACGATGGTGGAGGCGCGGACCTCCGCGAACCGGGCGGCCCGGTCGTCGGCCAGGTCGCGCAGCCAGCGCAGCAGCCGGCCGACGCGTTCGACGTCGTCGCCGCCGATCACCTCGCCGACGTGCGGCAGCTCGTCCAGCATGCTCAGGCCCGCGGAGCCGCAGTCGATGCCGTAGACGTTCACCGGACCGCCGCGCGGGGTGACGGCGGCGGCGATGGCGATGCCGCGCAGGGCCGCGGACTTGCCGGATCCGCCGGTGCCGTAGATCGCCATGTTGCCGTCCCGGTCCGGCTCGTAGAAGACGGTGGGCTGGTCCTGGCGGGCGGGATCGTCCGCGACGCCCAGGAGCAGGCGTTCGTCGGTGCGCGGGTTCGGCAGCCGGGAGAAGTCGTAGGTGGTGGCCAGCTCGTCCAGCCAGGGCTTGCGCGGGGCGTCGATGGCCAGGACGTCGGCCGCCCTGATGATGTTCTCCGTCATCCGGGCGATGTCGTTCGGGCCCGCGGCCTCCTCCGGGCCGGTGTTCCCGGTGGCCGGCGCGGCCCAGGCGGGGCCGGAACCGAAGGCCATTTCCACCACGTCAATCCGTGGCCGCTGCGGCTTCTCCGTGGTCCACCCGCCGGCGTAGCCGGTCTGGAAGCCTTGGATCCGGCCCGGACCGGTCTTGACCGCGCCGCGGCCGGGAATGGACGGGTCGAAGTACGCCGCGGTGGGCACGCCCAGGATGTCGACGGCGTCGTCCTCGTCGGCCATCCGCAGCGCCACCCGGAGGTTGGTGTTGGCGCGCAGGCTCTCCTTGATCACGCCGGCGGGGCGCTGCGTGGCGAGGATCAGGTGCAGCCCCAGCGACCGTCCCCGGGCGGCGACGTCGACGACGCCGTCGACGAACTCGGGGACCTCGGTGGCGAGGGCCGCGAACTCGTCCACGACGATGATCAGGTACGGCGGCGCCTCGGGGTCCGCCTGCCGCTGCAGTTCCAGCAGGTCCTTGGCCTTCTTGCGGTTGAGCAGCTTCTCGCGGTGGTGCAGTTCGGCCCGGAGCGAGGTCAGGGCGCGCCGGACCAGGTGCGGGGACAGGTCCGTGACCAACCCGACCGTGTGCGGCAGCTGCAGGCAGTCAGCAAACGCGGCGCCGCCCTTGTAATCCACGAACAGGAAGCTGACCCGGTCCGGGCTGTACGCCGCGGCCATGCCCATCACCCAGGACTGCAGGAACTCGGACTTGCCGGCACCGGTGGTGCCGCCCACCAGGGCGTGCGGGCCCTCGTTCTTCAGGTCCAGGTAGAGCGGTTCGATGCCCTTGGAGCCGACCAGGGCGCGGAGCGAGCCGTTGTCCTTGCGGTTGGGCGTGGCGGTGGCGTGCACGGAGTTGTTCTCACTCCAGCGGTCCGCGACGGCCTGCGGGTTGTCCAGGAAGTCCTTGCCGATCAGGGTGGCGTAGGAGACCGCGCGGGGCAGGTCGGATTCGTCCTCCAGGGGCTTTCCGACGTCGACCACGGGGGCCAGCATGCGGGCCAGCTGGGCGGCGAGCCCGGCGTCGAGGCTCTCGCAGCTGACCGGGAAGGTGTGCCGGCCCAGCCGGACCTGGCCGGTGGTGGTGCCGTGGTCGCCGTCGACGGCCATGAAGTCGCGGCAGGCGGCCGGGAGCTGTTCGACCGAGGCGGCCACCCAGATCACATGCACGCCGACGTCGGGGCCACGCTCCAGGACCCGGGTGAGCCGGCCGCGGTCCACGGGCGCGTCGTCCTCGACAACCACCAGCACCGTGGGCAGCTGCGGGGCGGGAACCTCGGCGGCCGACTCCCCCGTGTCGGTGAGGCCGGGGCGCAGCGTCGGCGACGGCTCCTTGGAGGCGGCCTCGCGCTGGTCGATCAGGTCCTCGAGCCGGGACAACAGGGCCGTCCCGCCGGCCGGTCCGGCGGCGAGGTGGTCTCCGGTGAGCGGGCTGTGGCCGGAGCCGGCGTGCGGCAGCCACTGCAGCCAGTCCCAGCGTTCCCGGGACTGCGCGGAGGTGATGGCGGTGAGCACAACTTCGGCCGGTGAGTGCAGGCCCACCAGTTGGAGCACCATGCCCCGGGCGACGTCGTCGACCAGGCCGCGGGCCCCGGCGAGGCCGAAGGAACCGGCGGTGCGCAGCTGCGAGACGATCGGCACGCCCTCGACGTCTGCGAACCGGTGCAGGCACTGCTGGATCTCGGCCATGTATTCGGGGTCGGTCTCGTTGCTCTGCGGCTCCTCGAACCGGATCCGGGACGGGGCGGTGCCCAGGCCGAACCGCATCCCCAGGAAGCCGGTGTGTTCGGGCCGGTGGGTCCACAGCAGCGGCCCGAGCTTGTAGATGGAGTCCACGGTGTCGCTGACGGACGGAGCCTCCTGCAGGCGGACGGCGCGTTCGACCTTCTGCAGTTCGGTGATGTCGGC
>DASSXE010000355.1:0-2739 GCA_035704125.1 Arthrobacter sp. | reverse complement strand
GCGGGGACCTTCATCAGGTAGTCCTTGAACGAGGTGAAGGCACCCTCGCGTTCCCGGGCGGCGACCATGGCGTCGACGGCGTTGGCGCCGACGTTGCGGATGGCGCCCATGCCGAAGCGGATGTCGTTGCCCACCGGGGTGAAGTTCAGCGCGGACTCGTTCACGTCCGGCGGCAGCACGGTGATGCCCATCCGGCGGCATTCGTTCAGGTAGATCGCCGACTTGTCCTTGTCGTCGCCGACGGACGTGAGCAGCGCGGCCATGTACTCCGGCGCGTAGTGTGCCTTCAGGTACGCGGTCCAGTAGGAGATCACGCCGTACGCGGCCGAGTGCGCCTTGTTGAAGGCGTAGTCGGAGAACGGCAGCAGGATGTCCCAGAGGGTCTTCACCGCGGCCATGGAGTAGCCGTTGTCCTGCATGCCCTGGGAGAAGCCGGCGAACTGCTTGTCCAGTTCGGATTTCTTCTTCTTACCCATGGCGCGGCGCAGGATGTCCGCCTGGCCCAGGCTGTAGCCGGCCAGCTTCTGCGCCACCGCCATGACCTGCTCCTGGTAGACGATCAGGCCGTAGGTGCCGCCGAGGATTTCGGCCAGCGGCTCCTTCAGCTCCGGGTGGATCGGGATGACCTCCTGGATGCCGTTCTTGCGCAGCGCGTAGTCGGTGTGCGCGTTCGCGCCCATCGGACCCGGCCGGTACAGGGCCAGCACCGCGGAGATGTCCTCGAAGTTATCCGGCTTCATCAGCTTCAGCAGCGACCGCATGGGCCCGCCGTCGAGCTGGAACACCCCCAGGGTGTCGCCGCGCGCCAACAGTTCGTAGGAGGCGGCGTCGTCCAGGGCCAGGGCCTCCAGGTCCAGGTCCTCGCCGCGGTTCATGGTGATGTTTTCCAGCGCGTCGGAAATGATCGTCAGGTTCCGCAGCCCGAGGAAGTCCATCTTGATCAGGCCGAGGCCCTCGGAGGTCGGGTAGTCGAACTGCGTGATGACCTGGCCGTCCTGGAAGCGGCGCATCACCGGAATGACGTCGATGATCGGGTCCGAGGACATGATCACGCCGGCGGCGTGGACGCCCCACTGCCGCTTCAGCCCCTCGATGCCGAGGGCGGTTTCAAAGACCTTGGCGGCCTCCGGGTCGGTACTGATCAGCTGCCGGAAGTCCCCGGCCTCGCTGTAGCGCTTGGATTCCGGGTTCTGGATGTCCGCCAGCGGGATGTCCTTGGCCATGACGGCCGGCGGCAGGGCCTTGGTCAGCGTCTCACCCATGCTGAACGGGTAGCCCAACACGCGCGAGGAGTCCTTGAGCGCCTGCTTGGTCTTGATCGTGCCGTAGGTGACGATCATCGCCACGCGCTCGTCGCCGTACTTCCGCGTGACGTAGTCGATCACCTCGGACCGGCGCCGGTCATCGAAGTCGACGTCGAAGTCAGGCATCGAGACGCGGTCCGGGTTGAGGAAGCGTTCGAAGATCAGGCCGTGGTGCAGCGGGTCGAGGTCGGTGATGCGCATGGCGTACGCCACCATGGAGCCGGCACCGGAGCCACGGCCCGGGCCCACCCGGATGCCGTTGTTCTTGGCCCAGTTGATGAAGTCCGCGACCACCAGGAAGTAGCCGGGGAACCCCATCGAGGTGATGACGTCCAGTTCGTAGTCGGCCTGCTTGCGGACCTTGTCCGGGATGCCCTGCGGGTACCGGTACTGCAGGCCCTTGTCCACCTCCTTGACCAGCCAGGAGGTCTCGTCCTCGCCCTCCGGGCAGGGGAAGCGCGGCATGTAGTTCGCGCCGGTGTTGAAGGAGACCTCGCAGCGTTCGGCGATCAGCAGGGTGTTGTCGCAGGCATCCGGGTGGTCGCGGAACAGCTCCCGCATCTCCTGCGGGGACTTCAGGTAGTAGCCGCTGCCGGAGAAGGCGAAGCGCGAGCCGCCGTTGTCGTAGGTGGGTTCCAGCAGGGTGGAGCCGGACTGGATGGCCAGCAGCGCCTCGTGCGCCTTGGCGTCGTGCTCGTGGGTGTAGTGCAGGTCGTTGGTGGCCACCAGCGGAAGGTTCAGTTCCTTGGCCAGGCGCAGCAGGTCACCGGTGACCCGGCGCTCGATGTCCAGGCCGTGGTCCATCAGTTCGCAGAAGTAGTTCTCGGCGCCGAAGATGTCGCGGAACTCGGCGGCGGCCTCGACGGCTTCGCGGTACTGGCCCAGCCGGAGCCGGGTCTGGACCTCGCCGGACGGGCAGCCGGTGGTGGCGATCAGGCCCTCGGAGTAGGTGTTGAGCAGTTCACGGTCCAGCCGGGGCCACTTGCCGAAGACCGAGTCCAGCGAGGCAATGGAGGAGGCGCGGAAAAGGTTGCGCATGCCGGCGTTGTTGTAGCTCAGCAGCGTCATGTGGGTGTAGGCACCGCCGCCGGAGATGTCGTCCTTGCGCTGGTTTTCCTCACCCCAGCGCACCCGGGTCTTGTCCGTCCGGGCCGTTCCCGGCGTGACGTAGGCCTCGACGCCGATGATCGGCTTGATGCCCTGGTCCGTGGCGCGCTTCCAGAAGTCGAACGCACCGAAGAGGTAACCGTGGTCCGTGGTGGCGAGGGCCGGCATGCCGAGCCGCTCGGTCTCATCGAAGAGTTCCCCGAGCCGGGCAGCACCGTCCAGCATGGAGTATTCGGTGTGGTTGTGGAGATGGACGAACGAGTTGTTGCTGGAAGTCACCGACTCATTCTAGTGCCGGGCACCGACAGGCCGTGCCCGGCACGCGGCG
>DASSXE010000257.1:0-9614 GCA_035704125.1 Arthrobacter sp. | reverse complement strand
TGAAGGGGCTTTGGCCGGCCTTGAAGCCGGTCCACGGGGTGACTGACATCAGGATGATGAGGGCGCCGACGTAGAAGAGCATGACGCGCAGCGGGATCGCATTGATGGCCCGCGGCAGGTTGTGCTCCGGGTTCTTGGTCTCGGCGGCGGCGGTGCCGACCAGTTCTATGCCGACGAAGGCGAACACGGCGATCTGGAAACCGGCCACGAAGCCCATGAACTCCTTGGGGAACAGGCCGCCGTGGCTCCACAGGTTGCTGAAGCCGGCCGTCCCGGCGTTGGACTGGAAGCCGGTGAAGATCATCACCAGGCCCACCGCGATCAGCGCCACGATGGCCACGATCTTGATCAGGGCGAACCAGAACTCGGTCTCGCCGAAGGCCTTGACGGTCGGCAGGTTCAGCAGCAGCAGGATGACGATCGTCGCGACGCCGGGAACCCAGAGCTGGATGCCGGGCCAGAGCTGCTCGGCATAGCCGGCAATGGCAATCACGTCGGCCACACCGGTGACCACCCAGCAGAACCAGTAGGTCCAGCCCGTGAAGAACCCGGCCCACGGGCCCAGCAGGTCCCCGGCGAAGTCGCTGAAGGACTTGTAGTTGAGGTTGGAGAGCAGCAGCTGGCCCATGGCGCGCATCACGAAGAACAGCATGAAGCCGATGATCATGTACACGAAGATCACGGACGGCCCGGCCACCGAGATGGTCTTGCCGGAGCCCATGAAGAGTCCGGTGCCGATGGCGCCGCCGATGGCCAGCAGCTGGATGTGCCGGTTGCTCAGCGAGCGGGCGAGATGGGGCTCGGTGTCCCGGCTGGAGGCAGTTCTTTGCTCCGCGGTGGTCTGTTCGGGCATATCAACAATCCTTCGTGTGGTCCGCCGAGGGGTGACGGCGGTTACAAATCAGCCCTTCTAAAGTACAGGTTTAGGAACGGTGGTGCGCTATGCGTCCCGCGTCACCGGGGCGGATGCCGGCCGCACCCATTGACTCTTAGGCACCCTAACTGTTAGGCTTCCTAAATATGAGTGATCAAGCGAAGCCCGACGACGCCCTGCTGGCCCTGGCCCAGGATTTCCGTGAAGCCCTGCGCCACAGCATCTACCTGGTGCGGCGCCTGGATGCGGACGGCGAACTCAGTGCCGCGCAGCTCAGCACGCTGAAAATGCTGCTGGAATCAGCGGACGACGGCGGCGTCCGGGTGGGCGAGATCGCCCGGAACCTCGGGGTCAAGGTCCCCAGCGCCACGGAACAGATCATCAAGCTGGAGCGTGCCGGGCTGGTCCGGCGGGAGGCGGACCCGTCCGATTCCCGGGCGGTCCGCGTCCATCTCACCGCCGAGGGCCACGCCGCCGTCGCATCCGCCAACACCCGCCGCAACGCGGTGATGGCTGAGATCCTCGGCGCCCTCACGGAGCAGGATCAGCAGGCCCTCGCCGCAGCCATGCCGGTCATCGGCAGGATCAACGAGTCGGTCCAGCCCTGACGGCCGGGCCCTCCCGCACCAACCATCGACAGTACAAACCACAACCTTAGGAGCGCCCTCCATGGACGGCCAGCTCACGGCACCCGCGCCGGAAGCAACATCAACCCTTGAGGCCGAAAAGGCCTCACTCCTCAAGCAGCCGAAGGCGGTCTGGGCCACGGCCCTGGCGGCGGTGTTTGCCTTCATGGGCATCGGCCTGGTGGACCCCATCCTCCCCGCCATCGCCAAGAACCTCGACGCCACTCCCAGCCAGGTGTCCCTGCTCTTCACCAGCTACTTCCTGGTCACCGCCATCGCCATGCTGATCACGGGCTTCGTTTCCTCCCGGATCGGCGGCAAGAGGACGCTGCTGACCGGCCTGGCCATCATCGTGGTGTTCGCCTCGCTCTCCGGGCTCTCCGGCGGCGTGGGTGAACTGGTCGGATTCCGCGCCGGCTGGGGCCTGGGCAACGCGCTCTTCGTCGCCACCGCGCTGGCCGTGATCGTCGGCGTCGCCAGCGGCGGCGCCGGGATGGCCATCATCCTCTACGAGGCGGCCCTGGGCCTGGGCATCTCGCTCGGCCCGCTGCTCGGTGCCCTGCTGGGCGGCTGGCAGTGGCGCGCACCGTTCTTCGGCACCGCCGTCCTGATGGCCGCGGCGTTCATCGCCCTGCTCGCCCTGCTGCCCAAGACACCGCTACCGGCCCGCAAGGTCCGGCTCCGGGATCCGCTGCTGGCGCTGGGCCACAAGGGCCTCCGGACGACGGCGGCCAGCGGGCTGTTCTACAACTACGGCTTCTTCACCATCCTCGCCTTCACCCCGTTCATCCTCGGGATGGACGCCTACGGCATCGGCGGGGTGTTCTTCGGCTGGGGCGTCGCCGTCGCGGTCTTCTCAGTCTTCGTCGCCCCGGCCCTGCAGCGCCGCTTCGGCGCCGTCCGGGTGCTCGCCGGAACCCTCACCCTGCTGCTGCTGGACCTCGCCGGCCTCGGCCTGGCCGCCGGTCATTCCGTTCCCGCCGTCGTGGTCCTGGTGGTGGTCTCCGGCGCGCTGCTGGGTGTGAACAACACCATCTACACCGAGCTTGCCATGGGTGTCTCGGATTCGCCGCGGCCGGTCGCGTCCGCCGGGTACAACTTCGTCCGCTGGATGGGCGGTGCCCTGGCCCCGTTCGCCGCCGCTCAGCTCGGCGAGCACTTCGGACCGCAGGTGCCGTTCTTCGCAGCTGCCGTCGCCATGGCCGTGGCCATCGCGGTGGTCCTGGGCGGCCGCCGCTACCTCAGCTCGCACGAGCCGCACCTGGTCTAAGCCCCGGTCGCACGTACAGGAAAGGCCCATGTTTCCGCGGAAACATGGGCCTTTCCTGTACGGTCTTAGCCGGTTACTTCTTGGCGGAACCCTTGGGTACGAACAGCGTCTCCGCGTGCTCCAGCGCCATGCCGTTGGTCTCGGGCACCTTGAACATGACAAAGAAGAACGACGCCGCCGCGAACACGGCGTACATCGCGTAGGTCAGCGGCAGCGAGGCAGCCGCCATCACCGGGAAGCTCAGCGTGATGGCGAAGTTCGCGATCCACTGGGCAGCCGCCGCCAGGCCCAGGGCGCGGGCGCGGATCCGGGACGGGAAAATCTCGCCCAGCAGCACCCACACCAGCGGGCCCCAGGAGGCGCCGAAACTGATGACGAAGACGTTGGCGGCCACCAGGGCGGCCGGGCCCCAGGCGCCGGGCAGGCTGATCGCGTCGCCGGTACCGGTGGCGGAACCGAAAGCAACCGCCATGGTGGCCAGCGAGACGGCCATGCCGATCGAGCCGGCCAGCAGGATGGGGCGGCGGCCCACCCGGTCCACCAGGGCGATGGCCACGAGCGTGACCAGGATGTTGGTGATGGCCGTGGCCACCGAGATGGTCAGGGAGTCCTTCTCCTGGAAGCCCACCGCCTTCCAGAGCGTGGTGGAGTAGTAGAAGATCACGTTGATGCCGACGAACTGCTGCAGCACCGAGAGGATAATGCCGATCCAGACCACGGGCTGCAGGCCCAAGGCCTTGCCGCGCAGCGACCCCTTCTGGCCGGCCACCTTGTCTTCCTCGATGGCCTTCTTGATGTCCCGCAGGTGGCGGTCGGTGTCCTCGTTCGGGGCGATCGTCTCGAAGACCTTGAGCGCCTCCTCGTCCTTGCCCTTGAAGACCAGGAACCGGGGGGACTCGGGCAGGGTGAAGGCGATCCAGCCGTAGACGACGGCGGGAACGGCGCCGGCGATGAACATCCAACGCCAGGCCTCAATGCCGAGCCAGAGGGTCTTGCCCGCGCCGCCCGCGAAGTTGGCGAACAGGGCGTCCGAAAGCAGGGCGGCGAAAATACCCGTGGTGATGGCGAGCTGCTGCAGCGATGCGAGGCGGCCGCGGACGTGGCGCGGTGAGATCTCGGAAATGTACGCCGGAGCGATGACGGACGCCAGGCCGATGCCCAGGCCGCCGATCAGGCGCCAGAAGATCAGGTCCCACACGCCGAAGGCGAAGCCGGTCCCGAATGCGCTGATCAGGAACAGCAGGGCGCCGAGCTTCATGGCCGGGATGCGGCCGTAGCGGTCCGCGACCTTCCCGGCGAGGTAGGCGCCGGCCGCGCAGCCCAGCAGGGCCACGGCGACGGCGAAGCCGGTCACGGCCTCGCTGAGCCCGAATTCTTCCTTGATGGCGTCGACGGCGCCGTTTACGACCGATGAGTCGAAGCCGAAGAGGAAGCCGCCAACGGCGCCCGCCACGGCCAGCCAAATGACCCGCTTGGGGATCTTGGCGGCGGTCTTGTCCTGGGTGGTGGTCATGTGGCTCCCTCGGCAAATCGTGGTCCACGGCTCACGCCGCAACTATCCAGTTTTACACCGGTCCCGCAATCTTGCATGTCACCGGTTGCCGAAAGTGAGCCGAAACATAAGCTTCCTTGCCTTTAAAGTGCTCCGGCCGGGGCGGTTTCGCCTGCCCCGGCCGGACCGTTCGGGGCGGCCCTAGTGGGCTGCCGCCGCGGCGCCTTCCCGGGCCGCTGCCTTCGGATCCGTGAGTTTCTTGTTCGGCAGGGCGAAGGTGATCAGGAACGCGATGCCGGTCAGGACCGCGGCGGTGAGCATGACGGCGTCGATCGACTGGGCGAAGCCCTCCGTGATCGGGCGGGTCAGGTCCGCGTTGGCGGTGTGCAGCCAGCTGGTGTCATTCAGCGAGTCGTTGCTGGCACCGTTCTTGAAGAATGCGTACAGCTTGGCGTTTGCCGGATCGGCAGCCACGGCCGGGTCCTTGAGCACCTTGAGGTAGTCGGCGTTCTGGGCCGCGGCCTTCATGCCGGTGGCGATCTTGTCCGCGGCGAGGCTGAACAGCATCGAGATGAAGACGGCGGTGCCCACGGCGCCGCCCATCGACCGGAAGAAGGCGGCCGAGGAGGTGCCCACGCCCATGTCCTTGGACGGGACGGAGACCTGCATGGCGAGCGTAAGCGGCTGCATGCAGAAGCCCAGGCCCAGGCCGAAGAACACGGCGATGGCGCCGGGGACCCAGAGCGGGGTGTCGACGCCGAGGGAGAGGCCCATGACGACGGCGGCGGCGGTCAGCACCGCCGTGCCCAGGATCGGAAAGATCCGGTAGGTGCCGGAGGCGGAGATGGTCCGGCCGGCGGTGATGGAACCGGTGAGGATGCCCACGGTGAAGGTGATCATCATCAGGCCTGCCTCGGTGGGGGTGAGGCCCTTGACCAGCTGGAGGTACATCGGGAGCATCGCGATGGCGCCGAACATGCCGATGCCGATGATGAAGTTCAGCAGCGAGGACAGGCCGAAGGTGATGTTGCTGAAGAGTCGCAGCGGGATCAGCGCGTAGTCCCCTGCGCGCTTCTCGGCGAGCAGGAAGGCGATGATGCCGACGACGCCGAGCCCGTAGCAGAGGAAGGCTTCGGTGGAAGCCCAGCCCCAGGTGCGGCCCTGTTCGGCCACGAGGAGCAACGGCACGATGGCCAGCGTGATGGCGGCCGCGCCCCAGTAGTCGATCTTCTGCTTCAGGTGCTTGGCCGGCAGGTGCAGGTAGAGGAACACGACGGCGAGGGCCGCGAGGCCGATCGGCAGGTTGATGAAGAAGACCCAGCGCCAGCCGTCAAAGCCGAGAATGTTGGCGGATCCGGCGAAGGCGCCGCCGATCACGGGTCCCAGGACGGAGGAGACGCCGAAGACGGACATGAAGTAGCCCTGGAATTTGGCGCGGTCCTTGAGGGCCACGATGTCGCCGATGATGGTCAGCGCCAGGGCCAGCAGGCCGCCGGCGCCCATGCCCTGGATGCCGCGGGCAATGGCCAGTTCGGTCATCGAGTGGACGGAACCGGCATAGAGCGAGCCGGCCAGGAAGATCAGGATGGCGGCGAGGTAGAGCGGGCGCCGGCCGAAGATGTCGCTGAGCTTGCCGTAGAGCGGGGTGCTCACCGTGGAGGTGATCAGGTATGCCGTCGTCGCCCAGGCCTGGAGCGAGAGGCCGTCCAGGTCGTTCGCGATGGTGTAGATGGAGGTCGAGACAATGGTCTGGTCCAGCGAGGACAGGAACATGCCGAGCATGAGGCCCACCATGACGGTGATGGTTTGACGGTGCGTCAAGACCTCGCCGGCCAGGCGCGGGGATGTGGTTTTGGACATGACTGCTCCGAGGGGAAAGTTTTGGGTTCAAGCAGGAAGGTTGCTTTCAGTAACTATCTTAGGCCCTGCTTTGTTCCCGGCTGTCCCCGGCCGGACCTCCGGGCCGCTCAGCGCTCCAGCAGGATGCCGTCCGGGTCGCACCAGATCCGCTGCCCCGGCCGGATGGTGACGCCGTCGATGGACAGGACGACGTCGACCTCGCCGGCACCCGCCTTGGCGCTCTTGCGCGGGTTGCTGCCCAGGGCCTTGACCCCCAGGGGCAGGTCCGCGATGGCCACCCGGTCGCGGATGGCGCCGTTGATGACGACGCCGGCCCAGCCGTTCCGCACCGCGCTCGCCGCGATCATGTCGCCCATCAGCGCGGTGCGCAGCGAGCCGCCGCCGTCGACCACCAGGACCGCACCGTTGCCCGGGGTACCCAGCGTCTCCTTGACCAGCGCGTTGTCCTCCAGGCAGCGGATGGTCCGGACCGGGCCGCTGAAGTGGCTGTGTCCGCCCAGGGACTGGAACTGCACCCCGAGCGAGTCCAGGTCCTCGCCCCGTTCGTCGTAGAGGTCGGCGGTGTTGACGGGCGTCGGCGGGGTCTCGGTCATGGTGTCTCCTCAATAGGGCAAGAGCTGCGGTCCTGGTTGCAGCCCACGATAGTCTGGGCGCACCCTGATCATCAGCGCCAGACATCAGTTCCGGGGGGAACCACATGAGCCTGTCCGATCTGCCCGGCGCCGTCCCGGCCGCAAGCACGGCCGGAAGCACGGCCGCAAGCACGGCCGGAAGCACAGCCGACGCCGGCCCGGCCGCCGGTGCCGTCACGGAGCCGCATCGCCGCGTCCGGCCGGTCTGGACGGCCGGCGTCGTCCTGGTCAACGTGGGCATCAACGCCGCCTTCTTCGGGCCGCTCCAGGTGCTGCTCGGCCAGCAGGCGGCGGCCTTCGACGAGGGCCAGAAGGAAGCCATCCTGGCGCTGGTCACCGGGGCAGGGGCGGCGGTCTCACTCGTGGCCAACCCCCTGTTCGGCGCCTTGAGTGACCGGACCATCGCCCGCCGCGGCCGCCGCGTTCCCTGGGTGGTGTTCGGTGCCGTTCTCGGCGCGGCGGCCCTGGTCGCGCTCGCGGGGGCGCCGAATGTCACGGTCATGACGCTGCTGTGGTGCCTGGTCCAGGCGGGCTGCAACGGCGCATATGCCGCCGTCACCGCGGCGATACCGGACCGGGTGCCGGTGCCGCAGCGCGGCACCGTGGGAGGCCTCGCCGCGATGGGCCAGACCGTGGGCATCCTGATCGGCGCCGTCATCGCCGCCGTCGTCTCCGGCAGCTTCGCGCTCGGCTACGTCCTCTGCGCCGCGGCGCTGCTCGCCGGCGTCGTGCTGTATTTCTTCCGGAACGACGACGTGGCCCTGCCGCGCCGGGAGCGTCCGCCTTTCGCCCTGGCCGCGTTCGTCCGGGGCTTCTGGATCTCCCCGGCCCGGTACCCGGACTTCGCCTGGGCCTGGCTGACCCGGCTGCTGGTGAACATCGGCAACCACATGGTGACGCTGTACCTGCTGTTCTTCCTCACCGACGCCGTGCACCTGCCCGAAACCCAGGGCATCGAGGCGGAATTCGGTGTCCTGATCCTGACCGGGCTGTACGCGGTGATGGTCATCATCACCAGCGTGATCGGCGGCCGGCTCAGTGACCGGATGGGACGCCGCAAACCGCTCGTGGTCATCTCCTCCGCCATCATCGCCGCGGCTGCGCTGATCCTGGCGTTCGCCCCCACCTGGCCCGGTGCGCTGATCGGGGCCTCGGTGCTGGGCATCGGCTTCGGCTCCTACCTCGCCGTGGACTTCGCGCTAATCACCCAGGTGCTGCCGACGGCGCTGAACCGCGGCAAGGATCTGGGCGTCATCAACATCGCCAACTCCCTGCCGCAGGTGCTCGCGCCGCTGATCGCCTACCCGTTCGTGGCGCTCTGGGGAGGATACGTTTCGCTGTATGTGGCCGCCGCGGTGATCGGCCTCCTGGGAGCCGTCTTCGTGGTCAAAATCAAGGGTGTGGCCTGACCGCCGCCGGCCCGTGTGACTGGCCAGGGCCCCCGCACCGTGCCGTATAGTGGACGGGATTCCCGCGGCCGCGCTGTGGAGTAGACCCTCTGCGCTGCCGAGAAAACGACCCCGGAACGCTGCTGATGCCTGAGTCCCTTTCAGATCTTCCACCGATGGCTCCGCCGCCAACGCTGCCCCGGCAGCGGCAGCGCTATGCCCGGATCCTCGACGTCGCCGCCGGCTTCGCGCGCACCGGCCTGGACGCCGTCGTGCTCTCCGAGGTCGCGGCCAAGGCCGACGTGCCGCTGGGGACCTTGTACCGCTATTTCCCCTCCGCCACCCAGTTGATGCTTGCCCTGTACCGGAAGCAGCTCGGCGAGCTGCACCTGGGCGAGTGGCCGGCCGGATCGAAGGCCCCGGTGCATGCAGTGGTGGGCGTGGTGATGGAAATATTCCACATGCGCCTCATGCAGCCAGCGGTGGAGCAGTGCCTCACCCGGGTGATTTACGCCAAGGACACGGATACCACCCGCCTGCTCCGGGACATCGACGCCACCGCCGAGAAGGCCGTCAGTGCGGTCAGCGGAGATCCCGCGGTCTCCCGCGTGCTGCTGCTGACGGTGTCCGGACTGGTGCAGGCCGTGCGCTGCCGCCGGCTTTCGCTGTTCGAGGCCGAGGAGGACCTGAAACGGGCCTGCTCACTCTTCGACCGGGGCCGCCAGGGCGGGTAGCCGGTCTAGACCGGTTACCCGAATATGTCCGGCCGAATCCCGTCAGCTGAACCGCCTCGCCTAGCATGGCAGAACCGGAGCGGCGCCACGCCAGCACTTCCGGAAGCTCCACCGCAGGTCCGCCACCCCGGGACCGCCGTCGGAGTTCCCCACGACCATCCCGGGCACGCCTGTGCCCAGGCAGCCAAGTGCCGTATGCCCACGGTCAGCCCCCAGGAGACAACGACGTGTCCATTGAAACGATCCTGCCCGCATCTTCCGCCGAAGCCGCGGAAGCGCCCGTCGCCCCGATCAGCGACGAGGAAATCTTCGCCTCCCACCAGGGCGGCAAACTCTCCATTTCCAGCACCATTCCGCTCGCCAGCAAGCGCGACCTCTCCATTGCCTACACGCCCGGCGTTGCCCAGGTCAGCCGTGCGATAGCGGCCGAACCGGAGCTCGCCAAGACCCTGACCTGGGCGGAGCGCCTGGTGGTCGTCGTCAGCGACGGCACCGCGGTCCTGGGACTGGGAAACATCGGCGCCAGCGCCTCCCTGCCGGTGATGGAGGGCAAGTCGGCCCTCTTCAAGGCGTTCGGCGGCCTCGACTCCATTCCGCTGGTCCTGAACACCACGGACGTCGACGAAATCGTCGAGACGCTGGTTCGGCTGCGCCCCAGCTTCGGTGCCGTCAACCTCGAAGACGTCTCCGCGCCGCGCTGCTTCGAACTCGAGGAGAAGCTGATCGAGGCCCTCGACT
>DASSXE010000277.1:0-2910 GCA_035704125.1 Arthrobacter sp. | reverse complement strand
GCGCAGCATGGCGCCCAGGTTCTTGAGCAGTTCGGCCAAGCCGCCGCCGGTGAGCAGGGCCCGCGCCAGGACCTGGTGCCCCGCGATCAGCCTCTCCAGCTTCGCGTAGTGGTCGGCGGACTGCGAGTCGGCCACCAATTTTCCGATCGCGATGAACGGCGTCTCGTACGGCACCTCCACGACCGGCAGTCCCCAGCGGTTGGCCTCCGCAATCAGGGCCGGCGGCACCGCCTCGTGCGTCAGCCCGATGCCGAAGCCGATGCCGACAGCGCCGGCCCGCTGGACCTGCCTGACGAAGCGGCGCTGCTCCGGGGCGGTCTTCAGCCGCATCCCGGTAGTGAGGACCAGTTCGCCGCCGTTGAGGAAGCGCTGCGGGTCTTCCTGTTCCGTGACCGCCACCCAGTGGATGTCCTGGTGCCAGGTGGTTTCGGCCAGGCCTGCTTTCGACAGCTTGAGGGACGGCACCCCCAGCAGGGCGGCGAGAGAGATTGCCATGACATCAGGATAACGGTGTGCTGGTCAGGCGCACTAAAGGACTGACAGGCCGGTGTGCAGCTGCCTATTCCACCCCCCGTCACCCTGGCATAGGCTCGGACCAGTCGCAGATCCCCTCATCCCTGCCTGACCCAGGCCAGCACGAAAGAGGTTGTACACCGTGGTTCAAACCTTGCAGAACTTCATCGACGGCAAGTTCGTCACCCCGGCCGGCACCGGCCTGCTGGACATCGTCAACCCCACCAACGGTGAGGTGGTCGCCAAGTCGCCGATTTCCGTGCAGGCCGACGTCGACGCAGCCATGGATGCGGCGAAGAAGGCCTTCGCCAGCTGGAAGCACGTCACCCCGGGTCAGCGCCAGCTTCTGCTGCTCAAGCTCGCCGACGCCGTCGAGGCGCACAGCGACGAACTCGTCGAGGCCCAGCACCGCAACACGGGCCAGGTCCGCTCCCTGATCGCCGCCGAGGAAGTTGCCGCCGGCGCGGACCAGTTGCGGTTCTTCGCCGGTGCCGCCCGCATCCTGGAGGGCAAGTCCGCCGGCGAGTATTTCGAGGGCCACACCTCCTACGTACGGCGCGAACCCATCGGCGTCGTGGCGCAGGTGGCGCCTTGGAATTACCCGTTCCTGATGGCGATCTGGAAGATCGGGCCGGCCCTGGCCGCCGGCAACACCATCGTTCTCAAACCCTCCGACACCACCCCGGAATCCACCTTGGTCCTGGCCCGCCTGGCCGGCGGCATCTTCCCCGCGGGCGTGCTCAACGTCGTCCTCGGCACCGGCGAGACCGGTGCCCTGATGGTGGAGCACAAGGTTCCCGGCCTGGTCTCGATCACCGGGTCCGTCCGCGCCGGCATCGCCGTCGCGTCCGGCGCCGCCAAGGGCCTCAAACGCGCCCATCTGGAGCTCGGCGGCAAGGCCCCCGCCGTCGTTTTCAAGGACGCGGACATCAAGAAGAGTGCCGCCGCCATCGCCGAATTCGCCTTCTTCAACGCCGGCCAGGACTGCACCGCAATTGCCCGCGTGCTGGTCGAAGACGCCGCCTACGACGACCTGCTGGCCGCCCTGGTGGAGCACACCAAGTCGCTGCGCACCGGATCGCAGAACGACGAAGAAAACTACTTCGGCCCGTTGAACAACATCAACCACTTCAACACCGTCAAAACCCTGGTGGAGACGCTGCCGGAGAACTGCCGGATCGAGACCGGTGGCCACCAGGCCGGGGACAAGGGCTTCTTTTTCGAACCCACGATCGTCACGGGTGCGAAGCAGAGCGACGACATCGTGCAGAAGGAAGCCTTCGGCCCGGTCATCACGGTGCAGAAGTTCAGCAGCGAGGCCGAGGCGATCGAGCTGGCCAACGACGTCGACTACGCCCTGGCCTCCAGCGTCTGGACCACCGACCACGGCACAGCCATGCGGGTCAGCCGAGACCTGGACTTCGGCGCCGTCTGGATCAACACCCACATCATGCTGACCGCCGAGATGCCTCACGGCGGCTTCAAACAGTCCGGCTACGGCAAAGACCTCTCGATGTACGGCGTCGAGGACTACACCCGGATCAAGCACGTCATGTCCGCCCTGGACGCCTGACACCTTCGGGTAGTACCACCAGCGCCCCCTCATGCTCCGCCCCGGCCAGGTATCCTGCCGGCGCGGCCCCATCCAGTAAGAAAGGCCCTCCCATGACCACCACCGCAAACGAACTCACCTACCGCCTGGAGCAGAAGCGGCGGGTGCAGGCCGACTTCCCGGGGCCCAAGTCGCTCGCACTGACCGAACGCCGCAAGGCCGTGGTCGCCTCCGGCGTCGCGTCCAGCGTCCCGGTCTACGTCGCCGACGCCGACGGCGGGATCATCCAGGACGTCGACGGCAACTCCTTCATCGACCTCGGCGCCGGCATCGCCGTCACCAGCGTCGGCGCCTCGGATCCGGCCGTCGTCGGCGCTGTGAAGGAAGCGGTGGAGCACTTCACCCACACCTGCTTCATGGTCACCCCCTACGAGGGCTACGTTGCCGTCGCCGAGCAGCTGAACCGGCTCACCCCGGGCGACCATGAGAAGCGGACGGTGCTGTTCAACTCCGGCGCCGAGGCCGTGGAGAACGCCGTCAAGGTGGCCCGCCTCGCGACCGGCAGGGACGCCGTCGTGGCGTTCGACCACGCCTACCACGGCCGCACCAACCTCACCATGGCACTGACCGCGAAGGCCATGCCGTACAAAACCAACTTCGGCCCCTTCGCGCCCGAGGTCTACCGGATGCCGATGAGCTACCCTTTCCGCGAGGAAAACCCGGAGATCACCGGCGCGGAGGCCGCCAAGCGCGCCATCACCATGATCGAGAAGCAGATCGGCGGCGACTCGGTGGCCGCGATCATCATCGAACCGATCCAGGGTGAAGGCGGCTTCATCGTCCCG
>DASSXE010000201.1:0-2541 GCA_035704125.1 Arthrobacter sp. | reverse complement strand
GGTGTCCGGCTCGAGCAGGCCGACGCCGACGTGGGCCACCAGGTGGTTGATGGCGTAGAGCGGCTTGTTGGTGGCCACGGCCAGGGCCTTGGCCGCGCAGACCCCCACCATCAGCGCCCCGGCCAGCCCCGGTCCGGACGTGACGGCAATCGCGTCGATGTCCGCCAGGCGCACGCCGGCGGCGGCCAGCGCCTCGGTCAGCGTGGGCACGAAGGCGTCCAGGTGGGCGCGCGAGGCGATCTCCGGGATCACGCCGCCGAACCGGACGTGTTCCTCCATCGAGGAGGAGACGGTGTTGGCCAGCAGCCGGGTGCCGCGGACGATCCCGACGCCGGTTTCGTCGCAGGAGGACTCGATTCCCAGCACCAGCGGCTGGGAGCTGTGGGGACTCTGGTTCATTCCTGGCCTGTTTCCTGTGGGTTGTCCGGGCCGGTGAGCGTCAGCCGCATGATCAGGGCGTCGACGCCGTCGCGGTAGTAGCGCGGCCGTACGTGGATTTGTTCAAAGCCGAAGCGGCGGTAAAGCTGCTGGGCACGGGGATTGTCCGCCCGCACCTCCAGCAACACGTCGGCGGCGCGCCGGCGGCGGCTCTCCCCGATCAGCCGGGTCAGCAGGGCCGAGCCGATGCCGCGGCCTTCCTGTTCGGGCACGACGGCGATGGTCTGGACATCGGCGATCGGCTCGATGCACATCAGCCCGGCGTAACCGACGATGCCGCCGTCGGCCTCGGCTACGAGGTAGTGGCGGGTGTCGGCCTGGGCAAGTTCATCGGCGAACATCTGCAGGGGCCAGGCATCCACCGGAAAGAGCCGGACTTCCAGGGCGTGCACGGCGGGAATGTCGGCGGAGCGCATGGGCCGCAGCGTCACGCCGGCGGGGGTGCGTTCGGGCGGGCAGGTGCCTTCCGGTGGCGGTGCGGCGTTCACAGCGCGCGCTTCCGCGGGCCCGGAACCTGCGCGTCGGATTCGCGCAGGTACAGCGGGGTGGTGTCCAGCAAGGGCTTCCCCGCGGCGAGCCGGGCGAGGGCGAACTGCCCCAGCGATACCGCCTCCGGCTGGCGGTCGGCGAATCCGGGAACGGCCCGAAGTTCGTCCCGGTACAGTCCGGCACCGGCCCCGTACGCCGGCAGGTCCGGCACTCCGGCGGCGGATCCCACGTGCGGGCCGTCGATGAGCAGGGGAAGCTGCCCCGCGGCCAGCGTGTACCGGGCCCAGTAGACCTCTTTCCGCCGGGCGTCGGTGGCCACCACGAACTCGGCTGCGCTGTCCGTGGACTCGGCCACCTCCAGCGCAATCGCGTCCAGGCTCATCACGCCATGCAGGGGCTTCTGCCAGACGTAGGCCAGGGTCCGGGCCGTCACGATGCCGGAGCGGAGGCCGGTGAAGGGACCGGGGCCGACGCCGGTGACCACGGCGTCGACGTCGTCCCCGCTGAGGCCCGCGCCGGCGAGCAGCTGCTCGATGCCCGGGGCCAGGACTTCGGCGTGGCTCCGGGTGTCCTCGGTGGCGAAACAGCCCACCACGGATTCGAGCGAATCGTCGGAGACGAGCGCCGCGCTGGCGACGGCCGTGGTGTCAATGGCAAGAATGAGCATTTAGTCCTCTTCCGGGGTCTGGGGACCGGCCGCCGCACCCGTCAGGGCCGCCGGCGGTTCGGCCCAGCGCGGGCCGTAGCCGCGGAAGATCACGGTGCGGGGTTCGTCGTCGTCTTCGCTGTCGAAGTCCAGCACACCGGCACCGTCGGGCTGATCGTCGGGACTGGGCGCCGCCTGCGCCCCGGCCGGGTCGCCCCCGAGGCGCCGGTGCAGCTCGACCTCAAGCCGGCTCTCGCTCAGGTGCTCGACCCGGCCCCGGCCCCACTCGACGACGGTCACCGCGGTGTCCAGGGTGTTCTCGAGGTCGATGTCATCGATCTCGGAGGCCGATCCGAGCCGGTACGCGTCGACGTGGACCAGGTCCGGGCCGCCGGGCCGCGGGCCGTCCGGCAGGTTGGGATGGATCCGGACCAGCACGAAGGTGGGTGAGATGATGCCGGCGCGGACACCCAGGCCCTCGCCGAGGCCTTGGGTGAAGGTGGTCTTTCCCGCTCCCAGCTCACCGGTGAGCACCAGCAGGTCGCCGGCCTGCAGCCCGGCGCCGAGCGCCGCGGCCAGGGCATGCGTCTGCTCCGCGGTGGCGACGTCGAGGCTGCGTTCCCAGGCCGGCGAGCTCACTGGGCCGCCCCGCCGTCGGCCACGGGAGCCTCGTTGATGTAGCGCCGCGGAACGCGCGGGCTGATCCGGGTGACAATCTCATAGTTGTTGGTCCCGGCGGCCCGCGCCCAGTCCTCGACGGTGGGACCGCCGTCGGCGCCGTTACCGAACAACACGGCCTCCTCCCCCAGCAGCGAGGTGCCCCCGGCCGAGACGCCGAGCGGGCCCAGGTCGATCACCATCTGGTCCATGGCGATGCGGCCGACCACCGGGTAATTGACGTCCGCCACCCGCACCGGGCCGCCGGTGGCAACCCTGGGCACGCCGTCGGCGTAGCCCAGCGGAATGAG
>DASSXE010000315.1:0-4305 GCA_035704125.1 Arthrobacter sp. | reverse complement strand
CGGCGCCACTGCCGCGCCGGCTGCTTCGAACTCCTGGATCACTTCATCGCGGGTGCGTTGTTCGACCCAGGAGCCGACGTATTCGTCCAGCAGTTCTGCGTGCTGGGCCCGCTGCCGTCCGGTGGCGAACCAGGGTTCGTCAAGCACCTCTGGGTGCCCGACCAGCCGCAGGACGCGCTCGGCGATGGCCTGGGCGCTGGTAGAAACCGCCACCCAGTGATCGTCTTTGGTCCGGTACAGGTTGCGGGGGGAGTTGTTTTGTGACCGGTTGCCGGTGCGGTCCTGGTCGATTCCCAGCTGGTCCGCGTAGATCACGGCCGGCCCGACGGCCGTCATGATCGGGCTGAGCAGGTCCAGGTCGATGACCTGCCCCTCGCCGCCGTTGCGGTCCCGCTCCAGCAAGGCCATGGCGACCGCTGAGGAGCCGGCCACCCCGGCAATCGAGTCGGCCAGTCCGAAGGCCGGGAGGGTCGGCGGCCCGTCCGGCTCGCCGGTGAGATGCGCGAAGCCGCTCATCGATTCGACCAGGGTGCCGAACGCCGGCCGGGACGAGTAGGGTCCGTGTTGTCCGAAGCCGCTGACGCGCAGCATCACCAGCCCGGGGTTGTCCTTCGACAGGACGTCGTAGCCGAGCCCCCACCGTTCAAAGGTGCCGGGACGGAAATTCTCGACGACGACGTCGGCCTTGGACGCGAGCTCGCGGAAGATTTCCTGCCCGGCCTCGGTCCCAAGGTGCAGGGTGACGGTGCGCTTGTTACGGCTGACCATCTTCCACCAGAGCGGGATCCCGTCCTTGTCCAGCCCGTGGCCGCGCATGCCGTCCGGTTTGGCCGGGTGCTCGATCTTGATGACGTTGGCGCCGAAGTCACCGAGGATCTGTGCCGCCAGCGGCCCGGCGAGGATGGTCGACGCATCGAGGACCTTGAGTCCGCGCAGCGGACCCTGGTTCGTTTCGGCGTCGTCGCCGAAGACGCCGCTCACAGGTACGGGCGCTGCAGGTAGCGGCCGACGGGTTCGCCGGTGATGACGCCGTCGGTCAGCACCCGGTGGCCGCGGACGAACGTATCCGTCACCTTGGCGCCGAGTTCGAAGCCCTCGAAGGGCGTGTACTCCTGGGTCGACTCGGAGTCTTCGGCCCGGACGGTCCAGACGACGTCGGGATCCACAATCGCGATGTCGGCGTCGGCGCCTTCCACCAGCCGGCCCTTGCCGGGCAGGCCGTAGCGGGACGCCGGGTTCGAGGACGTCAGTTCGGCGATCCGCCGGAGCGACAGCCCGCGCTTCCGGCCCTCGGTGATTAGGCCGGGCAGCAGGTACTCGGTGCCGCCGAACCCCGACTTCGCGGCGAAGATGTCATCGCGGTCGTCGCCGAACTTTTGCTCGTCCTTGCAGCACGCGTGGTCGGAGACCACCCAGTCGATGTTGCCCGCGAGCATGTGCTCCCAGAGGGCTTCGACGTCCTCGCGCGGGCGCAGCGGCGGGTTGACCTTGCCGCCCAGGCCGTGGGCGGTGTCGATGTCTGCCAGCAGATGTCCGATCGTCACTTCGCGGCGGAAGTCGACGTGCGGGAATGCTTCGGCCATCTTCATCGCGGCCTTCAGCGCCTTGGCTGAGCTCAGGTGCAGCAGGTTGATGTTGGGCAGCCCGGTTTCGTCGGCGAGGAAGGACGCGATGGTGACCGCGAGCCCCTCCGAGTGCTGGGGGCGGGAGGCGCTGTACGCGGCGAGCCCGGTGAGGGTGCCCTCCTCCTCGACGAGCTTCGTGTAGGCGCTCATGATCTCGGCCGTCTCGCAGTGCAGGGAGAGCGAAATGTGGGGTGCCAGTTCGGGAAGCTTCTCCCGGGCCGCCTGGATACCCCGCATCACGAATTCGAAGTGGGCCAGGTTGTAGTTCTCGTCCTCGGGGATCATGAGGAATTCGCTCTGCGACGTGGAGCGTCCGTGCAGGCCGTGGCTGCCGTAGAACATGAAGATCTTGAAGGAGGTCACCCCGTGGTCCTCGACCAGGGACGGGATCTCCTCGATGTGCTGCTTGGACATCGGGGCGAGGTGGAAGGCGTAGTCGATGTAGGCCTTGCCCTCGGAGGTTGCCAGTACCTCCGGGTAGAACTCGGAGTAGGGGCCGCCCTTGTTGAGGTAGTACTGTCCGGTCCGCATGTAGGTGATCGCAGAGGTCACACCGCCCTGGGCGCTGGCCCGGGATTCGGAGACCGTGTCCTCGCCCAGCGGGTTGTAGATGCCCCAGTGCTGGTGGGCGTCGACGACGCCGGGAAACACCAGTTTGCCCGCTGCGTCGATGACCTCGGCGTCGTCGGCGGAGAGGTTGGGCCCGATCTTGGTGATGGTGCCGTCGGTGATGAGAATGTCCAGATATTCGCCGTCGGCGGGCGCGTTCTCCTCGGGCCGCACAACGGTGCCGTTTTTGATGAGGAAAGTACTCACGAGGAACTCCTGATGATGTGTTGTTGGAAAGGTGTGTGCCGCTGCTGCGGCGGTCAGGCGCGGGGCCCGAGGTGTTCAGCGGTCAGCCAGGCGAGGCCGAACGCGGTAAGGAGCCCGTTGCCGGCCAGGTAGCCTGCGGCTCCGTGCCCCGAGATGCCGGAGGCGGCGCCGCCGGAGGCGTAGAGACCCTGGATGGGGGTCTGGTCTTTCAGCGTGAGCACCCGGGCATGCTCGTCGACCACCAGTCCGCCCTGGGTGTGGAAAAGCGCAGGAACAATACGGACCGCAGCGTAGGGTCCGCTCAACGGCTGGCGCTCATCGCGGCGACCCTGCCGGTCGGTCTCCTCCCCGCGCGCGGCCCGTCCCGCGGCCTCGACCTCGTCGATGAGTGTTTCCGCCGGAACCTTCATGCGTTCGGCCAGGGTTTCCAGGCCGTCCGCCCGGACCAGGGCTCCGCTCTCGGCAACCTGGCGGAAGTCCGTGAAGGCCTGGCACTGCTGTTCGATCCGCTCGTCGATGATGATCCAGCCGGTCTGGTCCGGCTGGCTGGCGAGCATCGCCGCGAACTCGGAGTAGCCGCTGGTCTCGTCCGCGAACCGGCGCCCCTCGGTGTTCACGATCAGGCCGCCGTGGAGCACGGTGGCCCAGCCGACCAGGGTCTGGCTGGCCGCCGACAAAGCCGCGTGCCCCTGATAGGCGTCGAGGTATGCCGTGCCGGCTCCCAGGCCGGCGCCGATGCGCAGGGCATCTCCCCGGCTGTAGAAACCTCCGTGGTAGTGGACGCCCGCCATCTCCGGGATCCATCGCTTCACCAGGTCGGGGGCGCCCCCGTAGCCGTTGGTGGCCAGCAGCACCGCCGGCACCGACAGCCGGTCGGTGGAGCCATCAGGGGTAGAGGCGACGAGGCCGGACACTGCTCCCCCGGTGACTTCAACTTCTTCGAGCGCCATCGGCGCGATGAGTTCGATGCGGTCATGACGCCGGACACGCTCCACGAGGTGCGCCAGCAGGGTTGACCCGTGGCGGCCCGCGATCGTGTGGCACCGGTCCGCGCTGTGGCCCGGATAGCGGAAGTCGGTCACCAGCTCCAGCGGCAGCTCAAGCTCATCCGCCAGCCAGGTGACCATCGGTGCGCTCGCCCGGGCCAGCGCATCTGCCAGCCTCTGGTCTGCGCTGCCTTCCGTCTTGCGTTCAATGTCCTCGAGAAAGCGCCCGGGAGAGTCCTCCACACCGGATTCTTCCTGCCACCTGGTCCCGGCAGCAGGAATCATCGCAGTGCACATCGAGGTGTTGTTGCCTCGCTGGAATTGTTCATCGGCGTCGATAACGACGACGCTGTGGCCCAGCTCGGCAGCGCGCAACGCGGCGATCAAGCCGCCGCCGGCACCTGCTACCGCCAGATCGAAATCAAACTCGGACATTTCACCTCGCTCTTCGTTCCGCCTGACGGAACATCTTTGGTCTGTGTCGTGGAACACTCTGCCTGATGCAATTGCCTTGCGCAAGGGGTATTTCTGGATACTTCCGTCGCCACTCAGGGAAATGCGTACCCCAAGGTCTCGACAACCGTTCCGCTAGACGGTACAAATGGTGGAGAGAATTCAGACAGCGAAATTCCTAAGCAGGGAGCCAACGATGGAAACCACGTCCAGCGGAACCACCTCCGCGGCCCGGGCGGCAGACGTGCTCATGGCCTTTGGCCGCAGGAACAGCGCTCTCGGCGTCTCGGAGATTGCCCGCTCCACCGGGCTGTCCAAGGCCGTGGTGCACCGCATCGTGTCAACATTCGTCGAACGCGGCCTCCTCACCTACGAAGACGCGACCCGTCGCTACCGGCTCGGGCCGGCCGCCGTGACCCTCGGGG
>DASSXE010000153.1:0-2774 GCA_035704125.1 Arthrobacter sp. | reverse complement strand
CGCGGCGGGCTGAGCGTGGCGGCCCAGGCCGGGTGCCCGGTGCTTGGCGGCCACTCCATTGATGACCCGGAGCCGAAGTACGGCATGGCAGTCACCGGTGTCGCCCATCCGGACCGGCTGCTGCGCAACGACGCCGCCCGGCCCGGGCTGCCCATCACGCTGACCAAGCCGATCGGCGTCGGGCTCCTGAACAACCGCCACAAACAGACCGGCGAAGTCTTCGCCGAGGCGGTCGAGACCATGGCCAGTCTCAACCGCGACGCGTCCGCCGCCGCGGTGGCCGCCGGCGTCAAGGCGGCCACCGATGTGACCGGCTTTGGCCTCCTGGGTCACCTTTTCAAGATGGTCCGAGCCTCGGAAGTGGGCGCCGTCATCGACTTCAGCTCGGTCCCCCTGGTCGACGGCGCCCGCGAGGCGCTGCGCGATGGCTTCGTTTCCGGCGGGACCCGGCGCAACCTGGACTGGGTCCGGCCCCACCTCAGCGCCACTGCCGGCATCACCGAGGACAATCTTTTGCTGCTGGCCGACGCCCAGACCTCCGGGGGCCTGCTGGTGGTCGGCGAGCTGCCGGGCTATCCCGTCATTGGCCACACCACGGCCGGCCGTGGTATCCAGATCCGCTAGCCCGGGGAAAGACAGTTCAGCTGCCGGTGGTGATCGCGTCGCCGGTGATGCCGGCGGCACGGCGGGCCGCGAGCCGATTCTTCTGCGGTTCGATGGTGTACCGGGGGTCCTTGGCCGAGGCGAGACCGGCCTCGAACACCCCGAAGCGGGTCAGGGCCGAGGCGGCCAACAAGGCCACTCCCGAAGCTGCCGCCGCCACGCGGTTGCGTCCACCCAGTAGCGTCCCCAGTCCCCCGGCCAGGGCAAGGCGCTCGCTCCATTTCAGCATGGCGCCGGCCTTTCCCTGATGCAGGGGCTCTGCTGCCACCGGGTCCATCCGCCGCTCCATCACCTTCATCGCGACCACGTCGCCCACGACGCCGAGGACCGCGAGTTTTCGCGCCGGGCCGGCTTCGCGCACCGGTGTGGTGATCATAGCGAGGCCGCCGGACGCGAGGCTGGCCGAGCTCACGAACACGAACGGCAGTTCCTCGTGGCCAGCGTGCCAGGTTGGGGTCGCGGTGTCGCCGAGCAGCACGGCCGTGTAGGCCGCCAGCGGTCCGGCGAACAGCGCGGCCTCAAAACCGGCCGGGCCCTCGACCGCCCGCAGCACGGTCCGCAACGGACCCAGCGGCAACCGCTCGCCGGTCATGCGGTCGATCTCCGCGACCGCGGCGACGCCGGTTCCGGCGCTGAAAGCGCTGAGAATCCATGACCCGACGCTCATCGGCGACGTCACCTTGAACGTCCGCAGCATATTCAGGAAACGTTCCGGCCTGCCGAGATCCTTGATCAGGGCGACGGCGCCGAGGCCCGCCGCGGCCAGGGCACTCAACCGGGCATTGCGCCGCAGCGCCGGCCGTCCGGTCAGCTGGCCGCCGAGGCCGAGCAGGGCCGAGCCGCCCGCGACCCCGCCCAGGAACAGGTAGATGGCGACGTCGTCGCCCCAGGGAGCCGGTTTAACAACCGGGCGGCCGTAGTACGAGGTGAACTCGGGCTCCGGCACCATCGGCATTTCCCGCGAGCCGTCACTGTTGTCACGGCGGCGGCCGGGGCCGCGTTTGCCGCCAGTCCGGCGGCGCCGGGCGGGCTCTGCCGGCCGGAAACTGTCGAACTCTGAAAGTGTCACTCCCGACCTCCCAGGAAGGCAACCGCCGCGGCAACGGCCATGCCCGCTACCGCCAGGCCGGCCCGCTGGTACATCCGGGGCAGGTCGGCGGTGGGGACCCGCGGATCCGGCGGGAGTCCGTACACCTCGGGCTCATCGAGCAGGAGGAAGACTGAACCGGTTCCGCCGACGCCGTCGTTTTCGTTGGCACCGTAGAGCCGCGCCTCGGTCATGCCCTGCGCGTGCAGGTCGGCGACCCGCTCCCGGGCCGCCTCCACCATGTCGTCGTGGTCGCCGAACTTGATGGACGTCGTCGGGCAGGCCTTGGCGCAGGCGGGTGTCTCGTCCGCCACCAGACGGTCGTAGCAAAGGGTGCACTTCTGGGCGACGCCCGCGTTGGGGACGGCGGGGTGCCCGGCGTGCTGATCCTCGCGGCTGGTGGAGACCTTGACCGTGCCGTTGCTGCGGCGCTCGATCACGCCGAAGGGACACCCGGCCACACAGGTTCCGCAGCCATTGCAGACGTCGTCCTGGACCACCACGGTGCCGAATTCGGTGCGGAACAGCGCTCCGGTGGGGCAGACGTCGAGGCATCCTGCGTGGGTGCAGTGCTTGCAGACATCGGAAGACATCAGCCAACGGAAGTCGGCCGTGTCCGGCGGGGTGGTATCCGCCCCCGCGAGATCCGTCGCTGCAGCCCCGGCCGGGGCTGGCGGGCCGATGCGCGGCATGCCAAGGCTCACCAGCGCGCGGCCGGACTCCCGCGCCTCAACGATCCGCTCCTGGCCCTGCTCGATGAACGCGACATGCCGCCAGGTGCTGGCGCCCAGCGCACCGGTGTTGTCGTAGGAGGACCCGAGGAGTTCCAGGTTACCGTCCTGCGGGTTGTGGTTCCACTCTTTGCAGGCGACTTCGCAGGCCTTGCAGCCGATGCAGATGGAAGTGTCGGTAAAGAACCCCTTGCGCGGATGGCTGTGCTCCCAGTGGGCATCGGCGGTGGGGTCGGTCGGTCCGGCCAGCTGGCCCATCTAGTCCTCCAACGTCGGGTCGGTGTCCGGAAAGC
>DASSXE010000128.1:0-3831 GCA_035704125.1 Arthrobacter sp. | reverse complement strand
ATAGGGATCGAGCTTTTGCATTGTTACAGACAAGCCGCGTGCCCGCAGGAGGTGACCGAGGCTCGAAGCCGTCAGTCCCTTACCGAGCGAGGACGCCACACCGCCAGTGACGAAGATGTGTTTGGTCGTCTTGGACGAGCCCGGGAACCGGGAATTTACACGGGAATTTGATCGCTGCACCACGGAATTTGAGCCTATCATCAAATCGGTCTTTCTAGGGTCGAATGTGCGCCGCTGTGATGCTGATCCCAGCGGCGCGGCGCTCATGCCTCCTGCGGCAGGAGCTTCGCGTCGTCGAGCAGTTCCTGGGCGTGCGCCCGGGCCGACTCGGAGTCCTCCTGGCCGGCGAGCATGCGGGCCAGCTCGCGGACGCGTTCGGCCGCATCGAGCAGCTGGACATCGCTGGAGGTGAACCCGGTGGCAGTAGCGCCGTCGGCTCCGCGGACCGAGGTTTTCGTGACCCGGATGTGCTGGTCGGCGAAGGCGGCGACCTGCGGCAGGTGGGTGACCACCAGCACCTGGACGTGCCGGGCGAGCATGGCCAGCCGGCGCCCGATTTCGACGGCGGCGCGCCCGCCCACCCCGGCGTCGACCTCGTCGAACACGAAGGTCGGGACGGGGTCGACGGCGGCGAGTACCACCTCGATGGCGAGCATCACGCGGGAGAGCTCGCCGCCGGAGGCGCCCTTGCCCAGCGGCCTGGCCGGGGCGCCGGAGTGCGGCTGGAGCAGGAAGGAGATCTCGTCGATGCCGAAGGGTCCCAGCACCTCGCCGGGCTCGAGGGTGATGACCAGCGTGGCGTCGGCCATGGCCAGCGCGGTCAGCTCGGCGCTGACCCGGGCGGAGAGGTCCTTGGCCGCCTTCTTCCGGGTCTTGCCGATCGCCGCGGCCTGCTTCTTCAGCTCCGTCTCGGACCGGGTGACGTCCGCTTCGAGGGCCTCGATCCGGGTCGAGTCGTCCTGCAGCTCGGTGAAACGCTCCCGGGCCGTCTCCGCCCAGACCAGCACCTCGTCGATGCTCGGCGCGTATTTGCGCACCAGGGTGGCCAGCGCCGCGCGGCGGTCCTCGATCTCGGCGAGCCGCTCCGGCCCTTCCGTGTCCAGCCCCGCCTGGTAGCTGGCCAGTTCCCCGGCAATGTCGTTGAGCAGGAAACCGACCTCGGCCAGCCGCGCGGCGGCGGAACCGAGCTCGGCATCGTGCTCGGCGACGTGTTCCAGGGTGCGCTTGGCGGCGTCGACCAGGGTGGTGGCGTCGGCCTCCTCCCCGAAATCCTCGGCGATGAGCGCCTGGTGGGCCGTGCTGGCGGCGATCCGCAGTTCCTCGACGTTGGCGAGCTTGACCGCCTCGGCTTTCAGCGCCTCGTCCTCCCCGGGCTGGGGGTCGACGGCGTCGATCTCGGCGAGGGCGGCTTCGAGGGACTCGGCCTCGCGGAGGCGTTCCCGGGCCGCGTTGCGCAGCTCGTCCAGCTCGGCCTGGCTGCCCTTCCAGTGCGCGTAGAGCTGCTGGTAGGCGGCCAGCGGACCGGCCAGCGGCTCCCCCGCGAACTTGTCCAGGGCCTCACGCTGGGCCACCGGGCTTTTCAGCCGGATCTGGTCGGACTGGCCGTGGACCACCACCAGGGTTCCACCGATCTCGGCCAGGACGCCCACCGGTGCCGTCCGTCCGCCCAGGTAGGCCCGGCTTCGTCCGTCCGCGCCGACGCTGCGAGCGAGCAGCAGCTCCGCCCCGCCGTCGAACTCTTCCACCTCGGCGCCGGCTTCCCTCGCCCGGCCGACGGCGGCGTGACCGGCGTCGAGCTTCAGGACGGCCTCGGCCGAGGCACTCTTGGCGCCGCTGCGGACGGCACCGGCGTCGGACCGCGCGCCCAGCAGGAGCCCGACGGCGGTGACCACCATCGTTTTTCCGGCCCCGGTCTCGCCGGTCACGACACTCAGGCCAGGCCCCAGCGGCAGCGTCGCATCGGTGATGACGCCGAGGTCACGGATTCTCAGTTCTTCAAGCATGGGTCACTTCGCTGTTGTGGGATCGGTGGGGGCGGGCAGCGCACGGCTGGGGCGCGGCGTCCGGACGACGGGCACCGGTCCAGTGCGGATGGGGTCTGTCTGCGGGACCGGTCCGCGCCAGCCCTGGATGGGCAGCTCGAATTTGCGGACCAGGCGCCCGGAGAACGGGGTCTGGTGGGTGCGTGCCAGCCGGACCGGGGTGGCGGAGCGGGTGACCTCGACGCGGGCCCCGGGCGGGAGGTCCACGGACCGCCGGCCGTCGCACCACAGCACGCCCTGGGCGTCGGTACGGTTCAGGATTTCCACGGCCAGCCGGGACCTGGGCGAGACGACGAGGGGTTTGGCGAAGAGCGCATGGGCGCTGATCGGCACGATCACCAGGGCCTCCACCTCGGGCCAGACCACCGGGCCGCCGGCGGAGAAGGCGTAGGCGGTGGAACCGGTGGGGGTGGCGAGGACGACGCCGTCGCAGCCGAAGGATGTCAGCGGGCGTTCGTCCACCTCGGTGACTACCTCAAGCATCCGTTCCCGGTTGCCTTTTTCGATGGCGGCCTCGTTCAGCGCCCAGGTGTGCCAAATCTTCTGGCCGCGCACCCACACCTGCACATCGATGGTCATCCGTTCCTCCACCGTGTACTGTCGGCTGGCGATCCAGTCGACGGTCTGGGCGAGGTCGGCGCGTTCGCTTTCGGCCAGGAAGCCCACGTGGCCCAGGTTGACGCCCAGCAGGGGAACGTCCACCTCCCGGACCAGCTCGGCGGCCCGCAGGATGGTGCCGTCGCCGCCGAGCACCATGACGAGTTCGACGTCGTGCAGCTTCACGTGGTCGTGCAGGACCTCGACGGGCTGGTCCAGCCGGCCGTAGAAGCGGACCATGTCGCCGAGCTCGGATTTCTGCATCACCGGAACGATGCCGGAGGCGTGCAGCTGGGCGCACGCGTCCCAGGCGGCCTTGAGGGAGTCCTCGCGGCCGGTGTGGGCAAGGATGAGGACACGCCTGCTCATCAAGTTCCGCCTTCTAGTGCTTCGATTGGTGCATGGGCTTCTGGCTCAGGGCCAGATCGTTCCGAGTAACGCGGCAACGGCCGCGTCCCGCTCATCGATCTTAGGCAGGTCTGTCCGGTTCCCGCGTTTTATCCACAGGAAGTACTCGACGTTTCCGTCCTGGCCGGGCAGCGGGCTCTGCGCCAGGCCGGCCAGGTCCAGGCCGGCGTCGAGGGCCGCGGCGGCCACCTTGGTGACCGCCAGCCGGCGTTCGCGGTCGGAGGTGACCACGCCGGTGCGGCCCAGCCGGTCCTTGCCGATCTCGAACTGCGGCTTGACCATCAGGACAAGGTCCCCGCCGGGATCGGTGCAGGCGGCCAAGGGGGCCACCACCAGGGTCAGCGAGATGAAGGACAGGTCCGCCACGGTCAGCGCCACCGGACCGCCGATGAGTTCCGGCGTCATGTACCGGACGTTGAGGCCCTCGTGGACCGAGACCCTGGCATCGTCCCGGATCCGGGGAACCAGTTGGTCGTGACCGACGTCGACGGCGACCACGTGGTCCGCACCGCGGCGCAGCAGCACCTCGGTGAAGCCTCCCGTGGACGCGCCGGCGTCCAGGCAGCGTTTGCCTTCGACGCCGACGGCGGGGAAAGCGTCCAGCGCGCCGGCAAGTTTGTGGGCGGCCCGGCTGACGTAATCATCCTCGGCCGTCGCGGCAACATCGAGGCTGGTGCCGTCCTGGACCTGGAGGGAGGCCTTGGCGAGCACCTCGCCCGCGGAGCTGACCTTGCCTTCGCCGATCAGCCGGGCGGCGTGGGTGCGTGAGCGGGCCAGGCCGCGG
>DASSXE010000118.1:0-6836 GCA_035704125.1 Arthrobacter sp. | reverse complement strand
CCTCGTCCAGTTCGCCCTTGGCCGCCGCCATCAGCAGGCCGCCGAGCGGCGTCCTGAGCCTGGCCAGCACGGCCTGGGTCTCCGGGTCGCCGAAGCGGACATTGAATTCGATCACCCTGGTGCCGCGGGAGGTCAGTGCCAGGCCGACGAACAGCACGCCGACGAAGGGTGTGCCGCGGTGGGCCATCTGGTTGACCGTGGGCTGCGCGACCCGTTCGAGCACTTCCTCCACGAGTCCCTCGGGCGCCCATTCCAGCGGCGTGTAGGCCCCCATGCCGCCGGTGTTGGGGCCCTCGTCATTGTCGTAGATGCGTTTGAAGTCCTGCGCCGGGGAGAGCGCCACCGTGGTGCTGCCGTCGCAGAGGACGAAGAGGGACACCTCCGGGCCGTCGAGGAACTCCTCGATCACCACGGTGCCGCCGGCGTCGAAGCAGCTCTGCGCGTGGGCCAGGGCCTCGTCCCGGTCGCCGGTGACGACGACGCCCTTGCCGGCCGCGAGCCCGTCATCCTTGACCACGTACGGTGCACCGAACGTGTCGAGGGCATCGGCCGCCTCTTCGGCGTTGGAGGCAACCCGGGCCATGGCGGTGGGAACCCCGGCCTCGGCCATGACTTCCTTGGCGAAGGCCTTCGACGCTTCCAGCTGGGCCGCAGCCTTGCTGGGGCCGAAGACCGGGATGCCGGCCTCCCGGACCGCGTCGGAGACACCGGCGGCGAGCGGCGCCTCCGGCCCGACGACCACCAGGTCAACGGCCAGCCGGGTGGCCAGCGCCGCGACGGCGGCGGGGTCGCCGGCGTCGATGGCGTAGGTGGGGACCAGCTTGCCGATGCCGGCGTTGCCCGGTGCCGCGTGGACCTCGGAGACATTCGGATCGGCGAGCAGGGAGCGGACAATGGCGTGTTCGCGGCCGCCGGGGCCGATGACAAGTACCTTCACAGTTCCCAAGGGTACTTTGTGGACCCGGCAGGGTCCTAAGCTGTGTCGGCCATCCGGGCGGTCCGCGGGCCTCTCGGGCGGGGGACCAGCCTGTTCCCCGGGCCGGGACAATCCCCCGGCCCCGCCGCTCCGAACACCAAGTATGACAATGCCCAGCAGCCCGCAGCCCGGCACCACCCCGACGCCGCGCAAGCGGTCCCTCCGCCCGTCGGGACCGACCGTCCTCGCCGCCCTGGCCGGGGTGGTCTCCGCCGCCGTCGTGCTGGCCGTCGCGGAACTCGTGGGCGCCTTTTTCACGGCCCGCGCGACGCCGGTGATTGCCCTGGGTTCGACCTTCATCGACTTCACGCCGCCGTGGATGAAGGACTTCGCCGTCACCACCTTCGGCACGAACGACAAGGCGGCACTCTTCGCCGGGATGGGGCTGACGATCTTCCTGCTGGCCTGCGTCCTGGGCATCGTCGCCTACCGTAAGTGGATCCTCGGCGTCGCCGGGGTGCTCGTCATGGGCGCGGTCATTGTGGCCAGCGTGGTGACCCGTGCCAGCGTGAAACCGCTTGATGCAATCCCCTCGCTGATCGGCACGGCCGCGGGCCTGCTGGTGCTCCGATTCCTGATCCGCAAGCTGTGGCGGATGCGGCACTGGCCGGAGGTCGCCGCCGACCAGGGCGCCAAGGAACCGGACCGTCCCGCCACCAGCCGCCGGGCCTTCTTCACCGCCACCGGCATCACCGCCGTTGCCGCCGCCGTCAGCGCCACCGGAGGCCGCCTGCTCAGCGCCGCGCGCAGCAATGTGGCCAAGGCCCGCGAGAGCCTGACCCTGCCGGCGCCCGCCAAGGCAGCCGCCCCCGTGCCCGCCGGCGTTCAGTCCAAGACTCCCGGCGTCACGCCCTGGCTGACCCCGAACAAGGACTTCTACCGGATCGACACGGCGCTCAGCGTGCCCGAGATCAACGCCCAGGACTGGGAACTGCGGATCCACGGCATGGTCGAACAGGAGGTCCGGCTCAGCTTCCAGGACCTGCTGGATGCCCGGCTGATCGAGTCCCACGTCTCCCTGACCTGCGTCTCCAACCCGGTGGGCGGAAACCTGGCCGGCAACGCCAAATGGCTGGGCATGCCCATCCGGGATGTGCTCAAGATGGCCCGGCCCAAACAGGGTGCCGACATGGTTCTGTCCACCTCCGTTGACGGTTTCAGCGCCTCCACGCCGCTGGAGGTGCTGCAGGACGACCGCGATGCCATGCTGGCGATCGGCATGAACGGCGAGGCCCTTCCGCTGGAACACGGCTACCCGGTGCGCATGGTGGTCCCGGGCCTGTACGGCTTCGTCTCCGCCACCAAATGGGTGGTGGACCTGGAAGTGACCCGGTTCGCCGACAACAAGGCCTACTGGACCCAACGCGGCTGGTCCGAGCGCGGGCCGATCAAGACGATGGCCCGGGTGGAAGTGCCTAAGTCCTTCGCCAAGGTCCCGGCAGGGAAGGTCGCGGTCGGCGGTACCGCCTGGGCGCAGACCCGCGGCATCACCAAAGTGGAGCTGCAGATCGACAACGGCCCCTGGACCGAGGCGGTCTTGTCCACCGAGGCGTCCCTGGTGACGTGGCGGCAGTGGTCCTTCGAGTGGGATGCGGCCCCGGGCGCGCACTACATCAAGGTCCGCGCCACCGACGGCAAGGGCGAGGTCCAGACGGACAAGCGCGCCGACCCGGTCCCCGACGGCGCCTCCGGCTGGCAGTCCGTCATGGTCACCGTGGAGTAACCGGGCCCGGCCGCCCCGGCCCCCTAGACTGGCAGCATGCCTCTGAACCCGCATGCCACCTTCACTATTGACTCCGCCGTCGAACTCGCGGTGGTGGAACGCAGCGGTTTCATCGAATCCCGGCATATCGGCTCCGCCGTCGTGCTGTCCGCGGACGGCCAGGTGGTCACCGAACTGGGCGACATCAGCGCCCCGGTCTTCGCCCGCTCCACGCTCAAGCCGCTGCAGGCCCTGGCCGCCATGCAGTCCGGAGTTCCGCTGCGCGGCGCCCAGGTGGCGATCGCCTGCGGCAGCCACGTCGGGTCCCTCGACCATATGGACGTGGTGGAGGGCATGCTGAAGGCCGCCGGCGTCCGGGAGGACCAGTTGCAGTGCCCCGCCGACTGGCCGCAGGATGAAACCGCCCGGACCTGGCTGGTGCAGACGGAACGCGGAAAATCCCGGCTCGCGTTCAACTGCTCGGGGAAGCACGCAGCCTTCCTCTGGGCCTGCACGGAGAACGGCTGGGACACGCACAGCTACCTGGAGCCCAACCACCCGTTGCAGCAGCGGATCCGCTCCGTGATCGAGGAATACAGCGGCGAACGGATCGCCCACCTCGGCATCGACGGCTGCGGCGCCCCGGTGGCGGCCGTCTCGCTCACCGGGCTGGCCCGCGCCTACTCCCTGCTGGCCAAGGCTCCCGGGGACCACCATTCCAATGCCCGCGCCGCCACGATTGCCACCTCCATGCTCGACTACCCGTGGGCCGTGCAGGGCCGCGGGCAGCCGAACACCATCGTCATGGACGAACTCGGAATCATCGCCAAGATCGGCGCCGAGGGCGTCCTGGTGATGGCGACCCCGCAGGGCGTCTCGGTAGCGATCAAGGTGCTCGACGGGAACGTCCGCGCCACCACGCTGGTGGGGCTGACGCTGCTGGCCGCGGCCGGAGCCGTGGAGGTCCCGGAAGTCTCCAGCGTCCTGGAAAAAGTCATCGAACCGGTGCTGGGGGGTGGCCGGCCGGTGGGGAAGATCCGCCTGGGCCACGCCGTCTCGGCACTGCTGGACTAGGCCATGGCTGTCTCACGGCGCCGGATTCCGGTGGACGAGGGCCGCGCGGCACTGGCCTCCTGGCGGGAAGCCGGCGACGGGTCCGTCCCCCGCGCCACGCTGGCCACCGCCGTCCGGTACTCCCTGGAGGAAGTCACCGCCAGGGCGCCCGGAAACTCCGTCGAGGTCCGGGTCCCGCCGTTCGGCGTCACCCAGTGCGTGGAGGGGCCGCGGCACACCCGGGGCACTCCCCCGAACGTGATTGAGTGCGACGCCGCGACCTGGCTGGCGATGGTCACCGGCTCCCTGGGCTGGGCGGACGCCGTCGCCGCCGGCCAGGTCGCCGCGTCCGGGCTGCGGGCGGACCTTTCCGGGTTGCTGCCGCTCTAGCCTGCCGCTGCTTCAGTCCCCGGCTTAGCCGCGGCCCACGAACGGCATCCCGGCCGCGGTGATGACCATGGACCCCACGCTGGCGGAGGCGGGCATCCCGGCCATCAACAGCACCGCGCGGGCGGCGTCCCCGACCGGAAAGGTCGGCTCCACCCGGCGGCTGCCGTCGGCCTGGAGGGCGCCGTCGTTGACGCCGATCTGGTCCATTAACTCCGTGGCGGCGTTGCCGATGTCGATCTGGCCGCAGCTGATGCCATAGCCCCGGCCGTCCAGGTCGATGCTCTTGGTCAGCCCGGTGATGGCGTGCTTGGTGACGGTGTAGGCAACGGAGCGGGGGCGCGGCGAATGCGCGGCGATGGAGCCGTTGTTGATGATCCGGCCGCCCTGGGGCGACTGCGCCTTCATCGCCCGGACCGCGGCACCGGCGCAGAGCATCGACCCCGTCACGTTCACGGCTACGGTGGCTTCCCAGTCCGCCACGCTGATCTCATCCACGGCGGCCGCCGGTCCAAACGCGCCGGCGTTGTTGAACAGCACGTCCACCCGGGCCCAGCGGCCGACCGCCGCGGCGAAAAGCCGTTCGACGTCGTCGGGACGGGTGACATCGCACGGCACCACCAGCGCCAGGGCATGCCCCGCCGCGGTTTCCACCAGGGGCTCCTGCCGGCGGCCGGCGAGGACGACGCGGTAGCCCTCGGCCAGCATGAGCCGCGCCACCGCCCGTCCGATGCCCGAACCCGCTCCGGTAACGACGGCCACCGGGCCGAGGTGGTGGTGTGTCATGCAGGGCTCCTAGCGCGTCGGTGCGGAATGTGGGTGCGGAATGCCGTCCCGGACAGCCTATGCCGGGACGGGGCAGGGTTGAAGACGTACAGTGAAGCGTGGCAACCACAGCGGGAAACGTCATGCAGGACTATCTGGGCCGGCAAGCCGCCGAACTGCGCCGCCACGCCCGCGGCATCCCGGCAGGGCAGGCCGAGGAAATCCACCAGATGCGCGTCGCCGCCCGGCGCCTGCGATCGCTGCTGGCCTCCGGCCGTCCCCTGTTCGAGGACGGTGCGGTGGAGCAGGTGCGCGCGGAACTGCGCTGGCTCTCGGCGGTGCTGGGAGCCGCCCGCGATCCGGCCGTGGTGCAGGAGCGGCTGAGGGCCCTGCTGGCCCGGGAGCCGGAGTCGCTGCGGTGGAGCGTGGAAACTGCCGCCCGGCGGATCGATGAGGACCTGAACGCCGCCGCTGCGGCCGGCAGGGCTGGCGCCGCCGAAGCCCTGGCCGGCCCCCGTTACGCCCGCCTGCTGACGGCCTTGGACGCCCTCGTGACGGCGCCGCCCCTGGCGCCAAAGGCCGGTGGGCCGGCGGGACGGCTGCTCCACGGGCTGGTCCTGCGGGACGAACGCCGGCTGGCGAAAGCTGTGGCCGCGCTGGACTCTGCGGCCACAGCCGGTCCCGGAAGTGCCGCCCGGAACACGGCCCTGCACACCGTCCGGAAAGCCGCCAAGCGGCTGCGGTACTCCGCCGAGCTTGCGGCCGAACCGGCTGCGGCCGCCCTGGCCCCCGGGGGCCAGCCTGCCGGGACAACTACTGTGGGGAAGCTGCCAGCCAAGGGAAAATCCGCGAGACGGCGCCGGCACGCGAAACGGGCGGCAAAGTCGGCGCGGAAAATCCAGTTGGTCCTCGGCCAGCACCAGGACAGCGTGGTGGCACGGGCGCGGCTGGCCGACCTGGCAGTGCAGGCCGCCAGCCGCGGGGAAAACAGCTTCGCTTACGGCCGCCTGCACGCCAGGGAAGAACAGGAGGCGGCCGCCGCGGAGCAGGCGTTCCGGAAACTCTGGCGGAAAGCGCGGCGGACGAAAGCTACGGCTTGAGTACCACCTTGATGCAGCCGTCCTGCTTCTTCTGGAACTTCTCGTACATCGCCGGTGCCTCGCTGAGGCTGGCCTCGTGCGTGACCAGGTCCATGACGCCGAGCGGATCGGCGTCGGACTCCACCAGCGGCAGGAGGTCTTCGGTCCAGCGCCGCACGTTGCATTGCCCCATGCGCAGCTGGATCTGCTTATCGAACATGGACATCAGCGGCATCGGGGAGGCCTCACCGCCATAAACGCCGCTCAGCGAGACGGTCCCGCCGCGGCGGACTGCATCGAGCGCGGTGTGCAGCGCGGAGAGCCGGTCCACCCCGGCGCTCTCAAAGGTCTTCTGCGCCAGCTTGTCGGGCAGCAGGCCGGCCGCGTGCTGCATGAAGGACGCCACCGGCGAATCGTGGGCTTCCATGCCGACGGCGTCGACCACGGAGTCCGCCCCCCGGCCCTGGGTCATGGACCGCAGTTCTTCGGCCACGTCCTTGGAGAAGTCCAGCGTCTCCACGCCGTGCCGTTCGGCCATGGCGCGGCGTTCCGGGACGGGGTCCACGGCGATCACGCGCTGGCCGAAGTGCTTGCCGATCCGGGCGGCGAACTGGCCCACGGGACCGAGGCCCATCACCGCGAGCGTGCCGCCCTTGGGGACGTCCGCGTACTTCACTCCCTGCCAGGCGGTGGGCAGGATGTCGGAGAGGAACAGGTACCGCTCATCCGGCAATTCCGTACCGACCTTGATCGGTCCGTAGTCGGCGTGCGGGACCCGAAGGTATTCGGCCTGCCCGCCGGGGACGGAGCCGTAGAGCTCGGAGAAGCCGAACAGGGAAGCGCCGGAGCCCTTTTCCTTCACCTGGGTGGTTTC
>DASSXE010000066.1:0-7596 GCA_035704125.1 Arthrobacter sp. | reverse complement strand
GCCGAGTCCATCAAGGCCGTGGCGAACCAGGGCAAGAAGTAGCCCCCGGTCCCACCCCGGAAACGACGACGGCGGCCGTCCACCCCGGCGGGTTCTAACGGTCGTTGCAACACCCTTCACCGGGAGTTGCAACGGCCGTGCCGCATTTAAAGAACGAATCTCAAGGGCATAGGAAGTACACGCAGGAGGAGAAGGATTCCTTCTTTGTTGCTTTCGATAGGTCCGGCAGCGTGACAGTTGCTGCGGCCGAGCTGGGTTTCAATCGGAATGCGTGTTTCGGATGGTTGAGGAAACGGGGCCTGAGCAGTACGCGCGCAGAGCATCCTGCCCGTAAAGAATTCTTTCGTTTAAGAAGGTCCGGGGAACGGCTCCGGTCCGCTGCCCGGAGCGTCGGCGTGCACCTGAGAACAGCTGAGGGGTGGGACCGCGGTGTTCTCAAAACACAGAACGGACGCATTTACCCTGATGGCCGGGTCGTGGACTACACACGTGGTGTGAGCATAACGAAAACCCCTGCCGGGATGACCGGCAGCGTACCTTTTCCAGGCTTGGCCGGCTTGGACAGGAACATCGATGCCCGTTTCCTGTCCTTGAGGGAACGTGAAACCATCCGGGACCTCCACTCTTCAGGAGCGTCGCTGCGCTCGATCGCCGGTGCCTTGGGGCGATCCGCGTCGACAGTCAGCAGGGAGATCGCCCGCAACAGCCAGCCTGCCACCGGCTACCACCCTTATGCGGCGCAACGTCAGGCGGCCGCCCGCCGGATCCGGCCCAAGACGGCCAAACTCGCTGTCGAGTCGGATCTGCGCAACTACGTGAAGGACAAGCTGCTCATACGCTGGTCACCGGAGCAGATCAGCCACACGCTGGTCGGAGAGTTCCCCGAGAACCCGGAGATGCGCGTGAGCCCAGAGACCATCTATCAAGCCCTCTACCTCCAGGCCAGAGGCGGACTCAAACGCGAGATACAGGCCGCGCTGCGCACCGGGCGGGCACGCCGCAAACCCCACCGCACGGCCGAGCAACGCACTCCCAGATTCGTGGACCCGATGGTCATGATTTCCGAGCGTCCACCCGAGATAGAAGACCGCGCGGTGCCCGGCCACTGGGAAGGGGATCTCATCACCGGCGCCTACAACCAGTCCGCGATCGCGACCCTGGTCGAACGCACCACCCGATACGTGATGCTCGTCCACCTGCCAAATGACCACACCGCCGAAACCGTCCGCGACGGACTCATCAAGACCATGGCCACCCTGCCGGAGCACCTGAAAGGCTCCTTGACCTGGGACCAGGGTGCAGAGATGGCCGCCCACAAATCTTTCACCATGGCCACCGACATGCCCGTGTATTTCTGCGACCCCGCCAGTCCTTGGCAACGAGGCTCGAATGAAAACACCAACGGTCTACTGCGCCAATACTTCCCCAAAGGCACCGACCTCTCCGTCTACGGGACTGAAGACCTCGAACACGTCGCCCAGGAACTCAACGGACGCCCACGCAAAACGCTCGGCTGGAATACTCCAGCCGAGCGTCTGCGTGATTTACTACTAACCACCTAACCAACAGGTGTTGCAACGACCCCTAGAAACCGCCCTTCACTGCGAAGGTGGGCGGCCGCCGTCGTCGTTGGCCGGGAGGCTGCCGTCAGGGGTTGGCGACCTTGAACGTGTCGCACTGGTTGATGTCTCCGGTGGTGTAGCCCTGGTAGAACCACTTCTGCCGCTGCGCGCTGGAACCGTGCGTCCAGGTTTCCGGGGAGACCCGGCCGGTGGCGGCCTTCTGGATCCGGTCGTCACCGACGGCCGACGCCGCGGAGAGCGCGTCCTGCAGGTCCTTGTCGGTCACCGCGGCGAGGAAGGGCTGGCCGGAGGCGGGGTCCTTGGCGGTGGTGGCGTGCTTGACCCAGAGCCCCGCGTAGCAGTCCGCCTGGAGTTCCACCCGGACGCCGCCGGATTCCGGTCCCTGCGGGTCCTGCTGGGCCCGGTCGATCGTTCCGAGCAGGTTCTGGATGTGGTGGCCGAACTCGTGCGCCACGACGTACTCCTGCGCCAGCGGGCCGCCGGAGGAGCCGAAGCGGTCCACGAGTTCCTGGAAGAAGCCCGGATCAAAGTAGGCGGTCCGGTCCGTCGGGCAGTAGAACGGGCCGACGTCGGAGGTGGCGTTGCCGCACCCGGTGCTGGTGGCACCGCTAAAGATCACGGTCTTGGGCCGGGGGTACTGCTTGCCGTACTGGGCAAGGTACCCGGGCCAGAAGGCGTTCAGGCTGTTGACGGTGCCGTTGATCCGGCAATCCAGCCGCGCGTTGGCGTCCGCCCCGGTCTTGCAGGCCGGTGCCGTCCCCTGGCTCTGCGTCTGGTCCTGCGTGCCTGAAGTCAGGCCGCCGAGCATGTTGGGGTTGATGCCGAACAGGAGGGCCAGCAGCAGCACGACGCCGCCGCCGATCCCGCCGCCGATTTTGAGGCCGGAGCCGCCGCCGCGGCGGTCCTGGACCTGCGAGGGGTCCAGCTGGACGTTGTCATTAAAACTCATGCTGTCACAGTAGCCGGTTCCCGCCATCCCGCGGCCGCCAGCCGGTAAAGTTGCTCCGATGCCTTTTCTCGACAGACTCCAGCGCTGGGCCGACGACCGTCCCGAGGACACCGCCGTCGTCGTCGGCGGCGAGCGCCTGAGCTGGGCGGGGCTGCGGGATAGGGCCGCCGGCCTGGTCCCCGGCGCGCCGGAGGTCTCGGTCCTGGCCGAGCCCAATTCCGTGCGGTTCGTGGCCGCCTTCGCCGCCGCCGTGGCCGGCTCCCGCCGCTGCGCCGTCCTTGACCCCACGTGGCCGGACCAGCTCCGCGAGGCCATCACCGCGCAGATCGCCGGCCACACCCCGGCTGCGGTGCCGGCCGGCGGGGAGGTTGATGGACTGCATGACGGGGAGCCGGAGACCGCCTTCCTGATCGGGCTGACCTCCGGCACCACGGCGCTCCCCAAGGCCTTCACCCGGTCGCGGCGGTCCTGGCAGCTGTCCTTTGACTCCTCGGTGGAGTTCTTCGGCCTGCAACCGGGGGACCGGACCCTCGCCCCCGGCCCGCTGGCGGCCAGCCTCAACCTCTACGCCCTCGCCGAATGCCTCTACGCGGGCGCGGAATTCCACACCCTCAGGCACTTCGACGTCGGCGACGCCCACGCGGCCATCAGCCACGACGGCATCACGCGCCTGGTCCTGGTGCCCACCATGCTCCGGCTGCTCAGCGAACGCGGCCTGGCCGGCGGCGTGGACGCCTCCGGCCTGACAAGCATCATCTGCGCCGGCTCCAAGCTCGATGCGCGGACCCTCGAAGCGGCCCGCCGCTGGGCACCTAACGCCACCATCTTCGAGTACTACGGCGCCGCCGAACTCAGCTTCGTCGCCGGCGGAGCCCTGCGTCCCGGCCAGCAGGCCCACGGACGGGCCGGGTCCGGAACGGCCATCGGCCGGGCCTTCCCCGGTGTGGACCTCCGGATCCTGGACGACGGCGGGAACCCGGTTCCGGACCGCGCCGACGGGAACGTCTGCGTCCGCAGCGGCATGGTCAGCGACGGCTACCTTTGGGGCGACGACGGCGCCGCGCTGAGGAACGTCAACGGCTGGTACACCGTGGGGGACCAGGGCTACCTGCAGGACGGGGAGCTGCACTTGCTGGGCCGCCGGTCCGACATGATCAACACCTCGGGAACAAACGTCTACCCGCACGAGGTGGAGCTGGCCCTTGCGTCCGTCCCCGGAGTCGCCGCCGCCGTCGCCGCCGGACAGCCGGACGACGTCCGCGGCCAGCGCCTCATCGCCGCCGTGGTTCCCGCCCACGGCGGCCTCACCGGCACGCAGCTCCGAGCCGGGCTGGAGACCATCCTCCCGCGCAGCAAGCGCCCGCTGGACTACTACGCGCTGGCCGAGATGCCGCTGACGGACCGCGGCAAGCTCAGCCGCCCGCTCCTGCTGGCGTGGATCGCCGGCGGCGACCCGCGGGTACGGCGCCTTGGCTGAGCGGCTCCCGGACCTGCCTCCGGAGCGGCAACCCGTCATCATCGGGGCCTTGCGCACCCCGGTACGCCGCGCGCACGGCACCTTCAGGACGGTCGAGGCGCACCAGCTGCTGGCCCCGGTCCTGGGCCGCCTGCTCCAGGACGCGGGACTCGCTGCCGGCCAGGTGACCGACGTGGTGATCGGCAACGCGGCGGGGGGAGGCGGAAACGTCGCCCGGCTGGCCGCCCTCGAGGCCGGCCTGCCGGTCACCGTCCCCGGCCTCACGGTGGACCGCCAGTGCGGGTCCGGGCTGGATGCTATCGTGCTGGCCGCCCGGCTGGTCGGCGCCGGCGAGGGGTCGGAGGTGTACCTGGCGGGCGGCGTCGAAAGCATCAGCACGGCACCGCTGCGGGCCCGGCCGGACTCCGACGGCGCGCCGGAATTCTTCAGCCGCGCCCGCTTCGCACCGGACCGCCATGGCGACCCGGACATGGGGGTCGCCGCCGAGAACGTCGCCGCGGCCTGCGGCATCGGCCGGGAACGGCAGGACGGCTTCGCCCTGCGCAGCCACCGGCGGGCAGTTGCCGCCGCCGCGGCCGGGACCTTCGCCGCTGAAATTGTCCCGCTGGCCGCCGGCGCCCAGAGCGTGGGGTCCGACGACGGGCCGCGCCGGTCCCTGACGCCGGCGGTGTTGGGCCGGTTCCCGGCGGCGTTCGTCCCCGGCGGGACCGTCACCGCGGGGAATTCGTGCTTCGACGCGGACGCCGCGGCCGCCGTCGTGGTCACGTCCTTAGCCCGCGCCCATGAGCTCGGAGCCCGCGATGGGCTGGTGGTGCTGGGGACGGACACCGCCGGCGTCGATCCGGCGCTGTTGGGGCTCGGCGCCGCCGCGGCGGCCGCCCGCCTGCTGGCGCGGACCGGCATCGGCGCCGCCGGGCTCGGCCTGGTGGAATTCAACGAGGCCTTCGCCGCCCAGACGCTGGCTTGCCTGGACCGGCTGGGGATCGAGGAGGAACGCGCCAACCTGGACGGCGGAGCCCTCGCGCTCGGCCACGCCTACGGCGCGTCCGGGGCGGTCCTCGTGACCCGGCTGCTCGCGCAGTCCCGGCGGGCACCGGACGACGGACTGCTGTCCCTGGCCATGATCAGCATCGCCGGCGGAATGGGGACCGCCGCGCTGTTCGACTACCGCAGGTTCACTTAGTCTGCTGCGGCGGCGGCTTAGTCGGCGGAGGCGTCGTAGTCGCCGGCGTCGCCCAGGCCGCGCGCCGCCAGCGCCTCGCCGGTTTGTCGGGCGAAGGCCACCGTGGTGATGAAGACCGGGAGGACCAGGGCGCGGGGATTGCGTTCCAGGCCGCGCGCCCGTGCGGAGTCGCGGACATCGGCGTAGGCGCCCGCGATGAACGGGATGCTGCGGACCATGATGGCGATGGTCAGGGCGAACCGCTCCGGGTCCGCGCCCAGCCGCCGGAACGGCCGGGCCAGCGAGGCGGCGCCGTCCAACAGGGCCTGCACCGGCGTCGTGGCGGTCACGATGGAGGCGGCCGCGACGCAGACCAGCACGTTGAGCACGATGCGGGCCGCGGTCGGGCCGCCCAGCTGCCACCACTGGAACAGGCCCACCGCGGCGAGCACCGGGAGCACCGGCCGGAGTGCGGCGCCCAGCCGCCGGAATCCTGCGCCGCTGGCCAGGAACACGCCGCACAGCAGGGCAAAGGCGGCGGCGGCCACGGCCCAGTCATCCACCAGGAACGACGCCAGGCCGCAGAGCAGGACCGGCAGGAACTTCACCCACAGCGGGGCCCGGTGCACGGCGGAGCGGCCCGGAACGTAGGCGGCGAAGAGGAAACCATGACCTCTCACGGCAGCGCCGGGTCCGCGCAGAGCGCTCGATAGTGCGCCACGGCGGCCGGCGCGGCGCCGTCGTAGACCACCGTGCCGGCGTCGACCACCAGGACCCTGTCCATGTCGCAGGCCAGCTCCAGGTCGTGGGTGGAGAGGACCACTTGCTGCTCGAGCCCGGCCAGGGTGCGGCGCAACAGCTCCCGGTTCCGCAGGTCGAGCAGCGTGGACGGCTCATCCAGGACCAGAATGTCCGGGTTGACGGCCAGCACCGCCGCCAGGGCCGCCAGCTGCCGCTCCCCGCCGGAGAGTTCGTACACGCTCTGGTCCGCCAGGCCCAGCAGCCCGAACCGGTCCAGCGCGGCCTCGGCCAGGGCACGCCGCTCCCGACCGTTGCGCACCGACCGGCGCAGCGAGAGCTCCACATCCTCACGGGCCGTGGGCATCACCAGCTGGGAAAGCGGATCGGTGAAGACGAAACCCACCCGGCGGCGCACGGACCGCACGTCCCCGGCGGTGGCCGCCCCGAGGACCGTGACGCTGCCCGAACTGGGCAGCACCAGGCCGTTCAGCAGCCGCAGCAGCGTCGACTTGCCCGATCCATTGGCGCCGATGACGCCGATCCGCCGCTCCGTCAGGCTCAGCAGGGGAAGCTCCAGCAGGGTCTTCGGTTCTGCCCTGCCGTCCACGGCCACCCGGACCGTTGGCCGGTCAAGGACGATGCTCACGGCCGGGAGGGCGCGCGCCGCACGCGGCGGACCAGAAGGTCGGGAAACGCCTTGTGCAGGGCCAGGGCCACCGTGACGGCGAGGATGTTCTTGATGATGTCACCCGGATAGAACGGCAGGTCGGCCAGGAACGCGGCGGGGAAGCTGAGCTTGGCGTTGACCATCATGCCGAGGATGCCCAGGCCGTGGACGAAGACGATGCTGCCCGCCATGGCTGCGGCGAAGAACAGGACCGGGCGAAGTTTCGTTGCCCGGGACGCGGTCCGGCGGAGGACGACGACGGTCAGCGCACCCACGGCGGCGGCCGCCAGCAGAAACCCGACAATGTAGCCCGCCGACGGGCCGGCCAGCACGCCCACGCCGGCGCGGCCGCCGCTGAAGATGGGAAGCCCGGCAAAGCCCAGCAACAGGTAGAGCCCGACGGCCGCGAACGCCCGGCCGGGGCCCAGGGCCAGCCCGGTCAGAATCACCGCCAGGGTCTGCAGCGTGATCGGCACCCCCAGGCCGCCCACCGGGATTGCGGCGACCAGTGCGGAGCCGGCCACGATTGCGGCGAAGACGGCGATCAGGGCCAGGTCGGTGGCGTCCCAGCGCCGGCGGCCGGCGGGGGACGGTAAGCCGGTGGCCGGCGTGGTTGCCTCGGTGACAGCTTTGTCGGTGGTGCCCATGCGGTGTCCTGTCGGTGATGTGGGTATTTCGTACTGCTTTCGACGGTACGTCGCCCGGGGCGCGGCCATTTTGTAGCACTCCCACTACCGGGCGGCGCGCGTGCTGGACAACCCCGCCAAAGACGGAGCCGCCACCGCCCCATGGGCCAATGTCAGCCGGCGGGGGAGCTGCCGGTAGACTGGAGAAGGCCGTGCTCTCGGCCCAACCGCCCCGGCTCCCCTCAGGCTCTCCCGTTGTGCCGCGGCGTTCCCTGTTGTGAAAGGCCTTAGCTGCATTGATTACCGTCCAGGATCTCGAACTGCGCGCCGGCGCCCGTCTGCTCATGGACCAGGTGAGTTTCCGGATCGACAAGGGAGACAAGATCGGCCT
>DASSXE010000504.1:0-5412 GCA_035704125.1 Arthrobacter sp. | reverse complement strand
TCCTGGCCCCGGACCACGGCAGGATCCTCCTCGACGTCGGCGTCTGGTCCATCAGCGAGGGCTCGCTTCAGCTCGGACTCGGCTTCCTGCTGCGCGGGCTGGCGATCGCGCTGCCAGCCGTGCTCCTGATGAGCTGCACGGACCCGACCGACCTGGCCGACGCCCTGGCGCAGCAGGCCAGGCTGCCGCACCGGTTCGTGCTGGGCACACTCGCGGCGATGCGGCTGGTGGGGCTCATGGCCGAGGAATGGCAAACCATCGGGATGGCCCGGCGCGCCCGCGGCGTCGGCTCGCACGGCAGCCCGGCGCGGCGGCTGAAGGCGATGCTGGGCCAAAGTTTCGGGTTGCTGGTCCAGGCGGTCCGGCGTGCGTCGCGGCTGGCCGTGACCATGGAAGCCCGCGGCTTCGGCGGCGCGCGGCGGACCTGGGCGCGCTCGGCGACCTTCAGCGGCCTGGACGTCTGGGTGGTCCTCGGCGGCCTGCTGATCGCGGTGGCCGCGGTGGCCACGGCCGTCGGCGCCGGGACCTGGAACATGGTGTTCCTCGGCCAGCAGTAGCGCAGCCCGAAGGCTGAGCCCGCGCCGCCCGGAGGCGGGCCAGGCCGGAATATCGCACCAGGTGGATATTGCTGTGAGCTTTACCGCACCCAGGCGCTTCAGTGGGGTATCGATAGCTCATCCGTGATATTTGTTGGCTATGACTCCACCGACTGCAGAACACCTTGGCACCGTCCTCCGGGACGCCCGCGGCGAGAAGGGCTGGACCCAGGGCCAGCTTGCCGCCGAACTCGGAACCAGCCAGAGCGCCATCGTCCGGATGGAGCAGGGCAAGCAGAACCTGAGCCTGAAAATGATCCAGCGCCTGGAGTCGATCTTTGGCCGCAGCATCGTCAAGGTGGGCCGCCCGCAGATGACCCACCTGCGCGTCGAGGGCGGTCACTCGCTCTCCGGTGCGGTGGACGTCAACAGCAGCAAGAACGCCGGCGTCGCCCTGCTGTGCGCCAGCCTGATCAACCGGGGCACCACCGTCCTGCGGCGCCTGGCCCGGATCGAGGAGGTCAACCGGATCGTCGAGGTACTGACCAGCATCGGCGTCGAATGCACCTGGCTCAACGCCACCGACCTCCAGATCCGCCGCCCGGCCGTGCTGGACCTGGACTCGATGGACGTCGACGCCGCCCGCCGCACCCGCAGCGTGATCATGCTCCTCGGACCGCTGCTCGACGAGTCGAGTCAATACCGGCTGCCCTACGCCGGCGGCTGCGACCTGGGCACCCGGACAGTGGAGCCGCACATGCAGGCGCTGCGTCAGTTCGGCCTCAGCGTCGAGGCGAAGTCCGGCTTCTATAGCGTGCAGGCCCCGGCGGCCGACGGCGAGGACCGGTCCTTCGTGCTGAGCGAACGCGGCGACACCGTCACCGAGAACGCCATCATGGCCGCGTCCCACCGGCGGGGCACCACCATCATCCGCAACGCCAGCCCCAATTACATGGTCCAGGACCTCTGCTTCTACCTGCAGATGCTGGGCGTGCAGATCGACGGCGTGGGGACCACGACGCTGAAGATCGTCGGCCGCCCGGCGGTCGACGTCGATATCGAATACTTCCCGTCCGAGGACCCGATCGAAGCGATGAGCCTGATCACCGCCGGCATTGTCACGAACTCCGAGGTCACCATTCGCCGCGTGCCGATCGAGTTCATGGAGATTGAGCTGGCCACCTTGGAACAGATGGGCCAGCGGCTGGAGGTCTCCGCCGAGTACGTCGCCCGCAACGGCCGGACCCGGCTGGTTGACGTCACGACGCAGCCCTCCGAACTCCGGGCGCCGGAGGACAAGATCCACCCGATGCCCTTCCCGGGCCTGAACATCGACAACCTGCCGTTCTTCGCCGTGATCGCAGCCAACGCGCACGGCCAGACCATGATCCACGACTGGGTGTACGAGAACCGCGCGATCTACCTGACCGAACTGAACCGGCTGGGAGCCCAGGTGCAGCTGCTGGACCCGCACCGGATCTACGTCAACGGACCCACCAAGTGGCGGGCCGCCGAGGTGGGCTGCCCGCCGGCGCTGCGCCCGGCCGCCTGCCTGTTGCTGGCCATGCTGGCCGCCCGAGGAGTCTCGGAGCTGCGCAACATCTACGTGATCGAGCGCGGCTATGAAGACCTGGCCGAGCGGCTGAACACGATCGGCGCGAAGATCGAGTACTTCCAGGACTGAACCCTCCGGCCCCTCAGGGGCCGGGCGCGCGGTGGCGTCCCCGGGGTAGCGCACCGGGGGCGGTGGCGGCGCACAATTGTTTATGCGCACCTTTGGTGTCGAGGAGGAGCTGCTGATTGTGGACCCCGCCACCGGGGTTCCGCTGGCCCTCGCCGACGAGCTGCTGCGCGGGCTAAACGGCGGGTCGGACCCCGCCCCGGCTGGATTCAGCTTCGAGCTCAAGCTCGAACAGATCGAGCTTCAAACGCTCCCGTGCCTGGAGTACGCGGGGCTGCTCCGGCAGATCCGACGCTCCCGCGGCGTCGCGGACCGGGCCGCCCGCGGGCACGGCGCCCGGGTGGCGGCGCTGGCCACCTCGCCGCTGCCGTCCGTCACCCACACCACGCCCAAGCCGCGCTACGCCTCCATGCAACGCCGTTTCGGCCTGACGGTGCAGGAGCAGCTCCCCTGTGGCCTCCACGTCCACACTGCGATCGACTCTCCGGAGGAGGGCGTGGCGGTGCTTGACCGGATCCGGGACAAACTCGCGGTGCTGATCGCCCTCAGCGCCAACTCGCCGTTCTGGAATGGACAGGCAACCGGCTTCGAGAGCTACCGAACGCAGGCCTGGAACCGCTGGCCGGCGGCCGGGCCGTCGATGATCTTCGGCAGCTTTCCGGTGTACCGGCGGGTTGTGGCGCGGTTGCTGGAGAGCGGGGTGCTCTTCGATGAGGGCATGGTCTATTTTGACGCCCGGCTGGCACGGAACCATCCCACCGTGGAGGTCCGGGTGGCGGATGTCTGCCTGCGCGCCGAGGACGCTGCGCTGATCGCCGTTCTGGTCCGCGCCCTGGTGGAGACTGCCAGCAGGGAGTGGCGTGACGGCGTCGAGCCCGCCCCGGTGCCCACCGTCCTGCTGCGGATGGCGGCCTGGCAGGCCAGCAACTGCGGGTTGAACGGCGAGCTGCTGGACTTCGGCACGTTCCGGACCCGGCCGGCCGGCGAGGTGGTCCACGCGCTGGTGGAATTCCTCGCCCCGGTCCTGGCCGAACAGGGTGAACTGGACCTGGTGCGGGACGGGGTGGCCCGGATTCTTGGGGCGGGGAACGGCGCCGGGCTGCAGCACCGGGCGTTCCTCACTCCGGGGAACGCGGGACTTGCCGCCGTCGTCGCCTACGCGGCGCACGTCACCTCCGCCGGTGCGTCGGCCGACGCCGAAACGGGCCCGCTGCACGGGCTGGCGCCGGTTCGCCGCGGCTACGCCTGAGCCCGGCCGGGCGGCTAGACCTGCGCCAGGGCGTGGCCCAGGTCGCGGATCAGGTCCTCCACGTCTTCCAGCCCCACGGAGAGCCGGACGACGCCGTCGCTCAGGCCGATCGCCGCCCGGCCGTCCGGTCCCATCGCCCGGTGTGTCGTGGTGGCCGGGTGGGTGATGAGCGACTTCGAGTCGCCGAGGTTGTTGGAGATGTCGATGATCCGCAGCGCATCGAGCAGTGCGAAGGCCGCATCCTTGGCCGACCGTCCGGCCGAGGGCGCCAGCTCAAAGGTCAGCACGGTACCGCCGGCCTTCATCTGCCGGGCCGCCAGCTCATGCTGCGGGTGGGAGGCCAGCAACGGGTACTTCACCCACCCCACGGCAGGCTGTTCCTCGAGCCACCCGGCCAGCCGCAGCGCCGAGGCGGAGGAGTGGTTCACCCGCAGGGACATCGTCTCCAGCCCCTTGCTCAGCACCCAGGCGTTGAAGGCGGACAGTGCGGGTCCGGTGTGCCGCATCAGCTGCTTGACCGGGCCCTCGATGAACTCACGGCTGCCCAGGATCGCGCCGCCCAGCACCCGGCCCTGGCCGTCGATGTGCTTGGTGCCGGAATAGACCACCACGTCCGCACCGAAATCCGTGCAGCGCTGCAGCAGCGGGGTGGCGAAAACGTTGTCCACCACCACCGTGGCCCCGGCGGCATGCGCCAGGCCGCTGACCGCCGCGATGTCCACGATCTCCTGCATCGGGTTCGACGGCGACTCGAAGAACACCGCCGTCGTGGGCGCCGCCAGTGCCGCCCGCCACTGCTCAAGATCCGGGCCGTCCACGAAGACCGTCTCGACGCCCCAGCGGGGCAGGATCTCGTTGAGGATCACGAAGCAGGAACCGAAGAGTGAGCGGGCGGCGACGACCCGGTCGCCGGCACCCAGCAGCGCCCCGAGTGCGGTGAAGACGGCGGACATGCCCGACGCCGTCGCGAAGCAGGCCTCGGTCCCTTCGAGCAGCCGCAGCCGTTCCTGGAAGGTGGCAACCGAGGGGTTGCCGTAGCGGGAGTAGACGAAGCGTTCGTCCTCTCCGGTGAACGCGCGCTCGGCCGCGGCGGCGGATTCGTAGACGAAGCCCGAGTTCAGGAAGATCGGTTCGGTGGTCTCCTGAAAACCGGTGCGGTCCAGGCCGCCCCGGACGGCCTGGGTGTCCGGACTCCAGCCGGAGGCCTCGGGGTTGAAACTCATGCGGAGCGGTCCCGGTCCGTGGGCAGCCCGCGGTTCTTCCAGCCGTTGATGACGCGCGCGCCGGCGGCGTCGGGTTCGCCCTCGAAGCCTTCCAGAACGTTGTAGGCGGTGAAACCGGCGGCAGCCGCTGCCGTCGCTGCGGCGACCGACCGGGCACCGGACCGGCAGAGAAACAGCAGTTCGGCGCCGGCGGGGGAGCGTTGCTGCAGTTCCTCAAGGAAGAGCGGATTCGGGATCCCGCCGGCCTGGTTCCACTGGATGAAGAGGGAGTTCTGCCCGGCAGCGGCGGTGACCGGGACACCGATCTGCGCCCATTCCGCCTCCGTGCGGACGTCCACCAGCACGGCGCCGGCTTCCAGCCGCGCCCAGGCCTGCCGCGGTGTCAGGTCTCCCGCGTAGCTCATGCGTGGCCCCCGCCGTCGAACTCCAGGTCCTCCACGGCGCTGGCGACGGCGGCATCGGCGTGTGCGATCGCCGCCGGCAGGACCAGGGCCTGGGCCACGATCACGGAGGTTCCGTTGAAGGTGGCCGCCGGGCTGCCGTGCAGGACGTAGCCCTCGGCAAGGGCGGCGGAAATGCGCTCGCAGAAGCTGCGGTCATCGGCGCCGGTCAGCAGGCGGTAGGCCAGGCGTTCCCCGGCAGCCGGGGCGGCGGATTGGGCGGCGGTCCCTGTGGCGGGCACCGCGGGTATGGACGCGTCGGACACGACGGATCTCCTTACTT
>DASSXE010000152.1:0-2942 GCA_035704125.1 Arthrobacter sp. | reverse complement strand
TCCGCATGCTTCCCGGACTGCGTCCGAGGTCCTTGACGTCGAACGCCAGGGGCGAACTAGCATCTCGTTTAATGAGAACTCCTGTTGAACATATGACCGACGTACCATCTTAGCCTGAACTTCCGGACGGACTCAAACCGGCGGGAGGGCGCGTGAAGGCGCCGTGCACCAGCCGGATCAGGACCGTGAACCGGCAGCAGGCCGCCGGGTACCGGTCAATCCTACCCTCTGCGCGCCGGGTCCGGGGCCGCGCCGCCGGAGCCGAGGCGCCGCAGTACCGACTTCGGCACGAATTCCGAGACGTCGCCGCCCAGCGTGAACACCTCTTTGATCAGGGTGGATGACAGGTGCAGGTAGTGCCCCTCCGCGGGGATGAAGACCGTCTCGACGCCGGTCAGCTGCCGGTTCATGGTTGCCATCGGCAGCTCATAGTCGAAGTCCGAGGACGAGCGCAGCCCCTTGACGATGGCGGACGCGCCGCGTTTGCGGCAGTACTCCGCGAGCAGGCCCTCCCCCACCGGCTCCACCACGATGCCGCGCAGCGACGCCAGCGTTTCGTGGGCCATGTCGATCCGCTCTTCGAGGCTGAAACGGTACTTCTTGGCGTAGTTGGTCGACACCGCGACGATGACCTCGTCGAACAGGCTGGCGGCCCGTGCGATGACTTCCAGGTGGCCGTTGTGGATGGGGTCGAAGGAGCCAGGGCATACCGCGCGTCTCATGGTCCGAACCTACCGCATGGGCCTTGCGGGCCGGGATAGCATGGCGGCATGTCAGCATCTAACACTTCTTCGGCCGAGTCCGCGCACGAACCGTTCACCGTAGCCGGCGGCGTCGTCCTGGTTACCGGCGCCGCGATGGGCATGGGGCGCCTGTACGCCCTGCGCGCGGCCCGCGAGGGGGCGGGCGTCGTCATTCTCTGGGACGTCGACGCCGACGGCCTCGCCCGGACGGCCGCCGAGATCACCGCCCTGGGCGCCCGCGCCGTCGTCCGCCAGGTGGACCTGGCCAGCCGGGAGGCGATCGCCGACGCCGCCGCGGAGGCGGCGTCCGAGGGTCCGCTGACCCTGCTGGTCAACAACGCCGGCATTGTCCGCGGCGCCCTGTTCTGGGACCACGACCCGGCCCGCGACATCGCCCTGACCATGGACATCAACGCCCTGGCGCCGATGTACGTGGCCCACGCGTTCCTGCCGGCGATGATGGCCAATGCCGGCCGGCCGCGGCGGATCCTGAACATCGCCTCCGCCGCAGGCACCGTATCCAACCCGCGGATGAGCGTGTACGCGGCCTCCAAATGGGCTGTGATCGGCTGGAGCGATTCACTCCGGCTGGAACTCGAACAGCAGGGCTACGCACACCTGGCCGTCACCACGTTCTGCCCCAGCTACATCTCCACCGGCATGTTCGCCGGCGCCCGGGGCCCGCTGTTCACGCCCCTGATGACCCCCGACGACGCCGTCAACCGCGCCTGGCGGGCCACAGTGGCGGGACAGCCGCAGCTGATCGCCCCGGCCACGGCCCAGCTCGGCAAGGTACTGCGTGGCCTGTTGCCGGTGCGGGCCTGGGACTTCGTCGGCGGCAAGATCTTCGGCATCTACACCACCATGGACAAGTTCACCGGCCGCACCGGAACGGGCCAGAACCAGAAGGCGGGAACCCCGTGACCCCGGGCCGGCCGCTGTCCCCCTGGCAGCGAACGGCCACCGGCGCCAACCTGCTCGCGGCCGACGGGACCCTGGGGGTCACCATTTTCGAGGAGATGACCACCCTGGCCCTGGCCACCGGCGCCATCAACCTCGGACAGGGTTTCCCGGACGAGGACGGCCCGGCCGAGATCAAGGACGCCGCGCAGGCCGCGATCGCTGCCGGTGCCAACCAGTACGCCCCGGGTAAGGGCCTGCTGGAACTGCGCGAAGCCATCTCGCTGCACCAGGAACGCTTCTACGGCCTCACCCCCGACCCGCAGACCGAGGTCATCGTCACCACCGGCGCTACGGAGGCGATTGCCGCCGCGCTGCTGGCCCTGGTGGGCCCAGGCGATGAGGTCCTCACCTTCGAACCGTTCTACGACTCATACGGGGCCATCATCGGCCTCGCCGGGGCCCGGCATGTCACCGCGCCACTGCTGGCCCCGGACTTCATGCCCGACCTCGACGCCCTGGCCGGCGCGTTCAGCGACCGGACCAAGGTGGTGCTGATCAACAACCCGCACAACCCGACCGGGGCGGTGTTCCCGCGCGAGGTGCTGGAGCGCGTCGTCGAACTCGCCGCCCGGCACGACGCCGTCATCATCACCGACGAGGTGTACGAACACCTCACCTTCGGCGCCACGCACCTGCCGGTCGCCACCCTGCCCGGCGCGGCCGAGCGGACCCTGACGATTTCATCCGCGGGAAAGACGTTCTCCTTCACCGGCTGGAAGATCGGCTGGCTCTCCGGCCCGGAGCACCTGGTCTCTGCCGTCCGGACGGTGAAGCAGTTCCTCAGCTACAGTTCCGGCACGCCCTTCCAGAGTGCGATCGCCGCGGGACTCGGGCTGCCGGACGAGTTCTACGCCGGCATCGCGGACACCCTCCGGCTCAAGCGCGACATCCTCAGCGAGGGGCTGCGGGCCGCGGGCCTGGACGTCTTCACCCCGCAGGGGACCTATTTCGTCAACGTGGACACCGCCCCGCTGGGCATCACGGACGCGCTGGAACTGGCCCGCCGGCTGCCGGCCCTGGTGGGCGTCGCCGCCATCCCGGTTCCGGTGTTCTGCCACCCCGAGGGGGCCGAACGCACCCGCAGCCTGCTGCGCTTCGCATTCTGCAAGCGGACGTCGGTGTTGGAGGAAGCGGCGGAACGCCTCTCCACCCTGCGGGACCGGCTGTGAGCGCCGGCTCCCCGGAGGGCACCCGCTTCCTGCGCACCACGGGCCAGCACGCCACGATCGAACCGGA